>JBOHQZ010000324.1:0-7237 GCA_050732275.1 bacterium | reverse complement strand
GGATACGCCGGATGACGCCGTCGGCAAAGGCGCCTACATTTACGGCCTGACGCTCGGCGCCGGCCTGCACTATGACTTCACCGGCCTCGGCATCGACATCAATTATGCCTATCGCGACCTGGCGTTTTTCAGCGCCAGCAACGTGCTTTCCGTTTCACTGGGATTTTAAATGAAGCCCGGACTTGCGTAATTTACAAAGTCCGACTTGGGCACGACGGCTTTTCAAATTTTGAAAGCTTTTGCTGCCCAAGTCGGACTTTTCTCCACGTGACCCGTTAAACGCAAGTCCGGTGCTTCTTAAAATTTGTTTGGCCAACTATGCGTTCCTTTTTAAAAGTTTTTGAATTGGCGCGGCGCTTTCGGGCCGCCGTCATCTTGTCGCAAATCGCTTTAACGCTTTCGAGCAGCCATGCCCAGCCTCGTCTTAAGCCCAACCTCGATGCGGCGCAATTTCAGGATAAAGCCGGGCAATCCTATCTGGAAATTTATTACTCTCTTCCTGAAACCGCAATCAAGTACGTGCCCGGCGCGAACGGCGCAATTTCCTGCCGGCTTTTGCTTGCCTTGCAAATTTATCACGATCGCAAGTTATGGGCCTCGAAGAGCTGGAAGATTGAAAAATCTTTCGCCGGCGCGCCGGAGCTGCAAAATCCGCAACATCTGGTCGACGTTTTGAGCTATCTCGTCGACACGCCGGGGCGATACCGGATGTCGTTGCAAGTGAGGGATTTGAACCAACCCGGCCGCTCTGACAGTGCCGAGGCTGAAATCGAGGTGCGCCGCTTTTCCCCCGAAAAATTGGAACTCAGCGATCTTGAATTGGCCTCGGCTATTCGCCCGCAGACCGCATCAAGTCCGGCGGTTTTTACCAAATATGCGCAAGAAGTGATTCCCAATGCGATGACGCTGTTCGGCGAAGGCGCGCCGGAGCTGTATTATTATTTTGAGGCTTATCATTTGATGCAAAACGTGCGGGGACGAAAATATAAAACCTTGTGCCGCATTCACAATCCCGAAGGTGAAGTCGTCGAAAACATGGGCAGCGCGTTTCGCACCAAGATCAAACGCTTCGACGCGAGCGTTGAAATCGGCATGATGAATATCGCCAGCCTGCCCTCCGGAAAATATCGTTTGGTCTATGGCATTGCGGATTCCGCCGAAACCTTGCTGGCGAGCCGCGAGAAAACGTTTTTTGTTTATAACCCGTCTGTAGGCGGTGAACAAAACGTGAACGGCGCGGCGTTACCCAAAATCGCCGCCGGCCCCTTGCACGCTTTGGATGAAAAGGCGCTCGACAAAGAATTTGCCCGCATGTTTTTTCTGGCGACGCCGAACGACAGAAAATTTTACAAAAATCTCGTGAACGTACAGGCCAAACGTGAGTATATCGCCTTGCTTTGGCAATCAACCCGCCCGGATGAGGGGCAGACCGGCTTGGCTTATCGGCAGCTTTATTTATTGCGCGCTGAAGAAGCAGAGAGGCGTTTTAAATCACCGAGCCGCCCCGGCTGGAAAACCGACCGCGGGCGCGTGTTCATTCTTTATGGTGCGCCGAGTCATATCGACCACACGCCAAGCAGCACGACGACCTTGCCTTATGAAACCTGGACGTTTGATAACTTGAAAGGGCAGGGAGGAGTCGTTTTTATTTTTGCCGACCGGATGGGGTTCAGCAACTACGAACAAGTTCACTCGACCCTGCAAGGCGAGCTGCAAGATCCGAATTGGCAGCAATTGATCACCCGCAGCAGCAGCGGCAATCGCGTCATCGAGGTGCAATAAAAAGTTCATAGTTACGCCCTCCGGGCGTAGCCTTCAGGCGTCGGGGTTGCCGGCGACACTAATACCAACGCAGATAAGCAGCATCCAAAAAGGAATTAATCGCTCACGAAATTGGAACGGCTCACGGAAATGAATTATAAAAATCTTTTATTTCCGTGTGAGTTCCATTCCGTGAGCTAAATTTTTTTGTTTTTTTGCTTTGAAAGCTATTCCAACCGTCAACGAGCGGCCAGATTGGGCCGCTCGTTTTTATTTTTGTCAACAACTGGCCGGAGTTTGAACGAAAAAACCATGCGCGTTGTCTAATTCACATAATTGTGTTAAGACGCAACGGAGTTTTGCCATTATTTCTGAGGAAGCTTTCTATGCGCCACACGCTCAAAATTATCTTTTTTCTCCATGTTTTAATTTTGCCATCATCCGCTCAAGACAACGCGCCAAAAGACTTCGCTCATTATTGGCGGCAAGCGGTCAGCGCTTATGAAGCCAAGGATTATCCCGCCTATTTTGAAAACATGCAGGCCGTGGTGAAATTCCGGCCCGATAATCCCAACATGAAATACAACTTTGCCGGCGCGCATACCTTGATCGGCAAATCTCAAGAAGCCCTCGGGCTGCTGGCGAAGCTTGCCGACATGGGCCTGATCTTCGATGCGGCAGCCGATGAAGATTTCAACTCCATCAAAGACTCCGAAGCATTCAAAGACATTCTCAAAAAATTTGAGATGAACAAAGCGCCGGTCAACCACAGCGAAGTGGCGTTCAAGCTTTCCGAAAAAGACCTCATCACCGAAGGCGTGGCTTATGATCCGGTGACGGAGATATTTTATGTTGGCAGCATTCACCAGCGCAAAATCGTCAGCCGCGACAAAAAGGGCGTTGTCAAAGATTTCGCTACGGCGCAAGATGGGTTGTGGAGCGTCTTCGGCATGAAAGTGGATGCCAAGCGCCGAACGCTTTGGGTGTGCAGCACCGTGACGCCGCAAATGCTCGGTTTTCAGAAAGAGGAGGAGGGACTTTCCAGCGTTTTCAAATTTGACCTGAAAAGCGGAAAATTGGTCAAGCGCTACGATTTGCCCAACCAGCCGCAACCGCATTGGCTCGGCGATCTTGTCGTCAACTCGCGCGGCGATGTTTTCATCACCGACAGCCAGGCTCCTGGCGCGGTCTACGCGATTTTTCAGCAAAAAGACGAGCTGGAGCTGTTCATTCCCGCCGGCCCATTTAGATCACCGCAGGGCATCGATTTTTCCGATGATGAAAAGCATCTCTTTATCGCCGATTATTCCATTGGCATATTCAAATTTGATTTGACGACCAAACAACATATTAAATTGTCGGCGCCGGAAAATCTCGCATGGATAGGCATCGACGGCCTGTATTTTTATAAAAACTGCCTGATCGCGATTCAAAACGGTATCAATCCGCATCGTGTCGTTCGTTTCTTTCTGAGTAAAAACCTTGATCATATCGAACGCGCCGAAGTCATCGAAGCCAATAACCCGCAGTTCAATGAACCGACGCTCGGCGCTTTAGTGCGAGATAGTTTTTACTACGTCGCCAATAGCCAGTGGGGCAGCTTCAATAAAGACAAAACAATCTTTCCATTAGAAAAGCTGCAAGAGCCGATTATCATGAGGGCCAAATTGTAGCGGTAGGCGAAGTCCGGCTTGGGCACGACAAGGCTTCAAATTTTGCAAAGTCTTGCTGCACCAGCCGGACTTCGCTCGAAATCTAAGCAACAATCACAAATTTCGCGCGTACATAATTGACGTGCGCGAAATCTGCAGATCGATAGCAACCGTCACGGCTTGTCATCGAAAGGAGCAATGCGGTGGCGCTCGAGATGAAAAGCGCGTGTGAGCAATGCGGCAAATCGCTCGCGCTCGACCATCTAGCTTTTATTTGCTCGTATGAATGCACGTTTTGCCCACATTGCACCGCCGCTTTGGAGTGGCGATGTCCGAATTGCCACGCCGAGCTGGTGCGCCGTCCCAAACGCGTAAGCGTGCCGACTGCAGAGAATGCGTCGAGCGCAACCGAGTCCGCGGGAGCTTTAAATAGCGGCGTCGGGTAGCAAAGCAGGTTGATGTTTTGCCGCCAGGGCAACAGGACGCCAAGTTTGTTAAGGAAGAAAATTTTGGAGTGACAGTACATGGAGATGTTGGATCGCTTGGAAAGCGAAGACCGTCAGTTGAAATTGAGCAAAAAGGACCGCGCGGTGGTCATCGAAACTCTCTCCGGTTATCTTCACGATAAAAGCAACAAGGTGAGAATGTTTTCCATGCAAGCGTTGACGAATTTGGCGATGGAAGAGGCGAAGCTGCGTCCGCAAGTTATCGCCTTGTTGGAGGAAACGCTCAAAACCGGCACATCCACGACGAGAAATCGCGGCCGCAAGCTCCTGGAAAGCTTGAAACGATTATTATAAAAACAAGTGACCAGCTTCACGCCACAAAATCCCGAATTTGAAGCGCGCGTTCGCGCCAGCTTCGCCCGTCAGGAAGTGATGCGAACGATTGGCGCGACGTTGGCGTCGGTTCAACCTGGCGCGGTGGAAATCGTGTTGCCGTTTCGCGCGGATTTGACGCAACAACACGGTTTTCTCCACGCCGGCATTGTCGCAACGATTCTGGATAGTGCGTGTGGCTACGCCGCTTTCAGCTTGATGCCCGCGAATATGGCGGTTTTGGCGGTTGAATTTAAGATCAATCTGCTCTCGCCGGCCAAAGGGCGGCAGATCGTCGCAAAGGCGCAGGTGAAAAGAGCCGGCCGCACGTTGACGGTTTGCACCGCCGATGCCTACGCGCACGGCGAGGGAGAACCCAAGCTGGTGGCAACGATGTTGTCGACGATCATAGCGATTCCGGAGCGCGACGGCCTGCGCGAGCAGCAGCCATAACGTCATCGTTGCCACTTCGTCGATTGCTTCCCGGTCAGCATTGCAATGAAAGCTTGTCATTGCGAGTCCCGCGCTTCCCAGCGGGACGAAGCAATCTCTCGGTTTTCAAAGGATTGCTCCGCTGAAAAGCGCTCGCAATGACGACTACAAAAAATAACTCCTGCCGTTTATAGCATGATCAAGCTCGTTTATTGCATCACCAAGAAGCCAGGCATGACGGATGCGGAGTTCTTCCATTATTGGGAGAAGATTCACGGTCCCATCGGCGCGCGCATTCCTGGGCTGCGAAAGTTTGTGCAAAATCATCGCATCAATGTGCCTGGCGACAGCCGCGCACCTGATTTCAACGGCATGGTCGAATTGTGGTTCGACGACATGGTCGCGCTGCTCGCGGCGCGGAAAACGCCGGCGTGGCGCGCCTCCACCGCAGATGAAGCCAATTTCATCGATCACCACAAAGTTGCATATTTCGTTTCCGAAGAGCATGTCATTCCCGTGACAAATATTTGATGATCTTGCGGAGGCAAGCGGACAAGAGCTGGAAGATCGCCAGATTGATGTGGAGCAATTATCCCAAAAACTGAAATGCAGTTAGTTGGAATTTTATTTCTTCTCAGTTGGCCGGTCGGACTCGCGCTATCCATTGCAGGCATTATTTATAAACGCGCGAGTTGGCTGATTATCGGCGGCACGTTGACATTGCCCTTAACTTTGTATATTGGTGCGTCGCCGATTTTCTGGCCGTGGGGATTTTGCCTGCCCCTTTTTCAGTTCGGAGCTGCATGGGCTGTGCATCGAGGTTCTATTCGATTAGCCTGGCTTTTATTAATCTTGCCGTTTGCCATCGTCGCCGGATGGATTCTCCTGAAACCACTTGTGGAGTTTGCATTAGTAGCATTAAAGTAGCGCGAAAACTTTTATGCTCTTCTCACTTCAGCATGCCATCGAAATTCTCTCCAGAACGCCGGCAACATTAACCTCGCTGTTGGCGGGCCTTTCCGAGCCGTGGATCAAAAACAACGAAGGGTCAGAAACGTGGAGTCCTTATGACGTCGTCGATCATCTCATTCACGGCGAGCGCACGGATTGGATGCCGCGCTTGAAGATCATTCTCGAGCTCGGCGAATCCCGCCCGTTCGACCCCTTCGACCGGTTTGCGCAATTCGAGGCGAGCCAGGGCAAATCACTCAGCGAGCTGCTCGAAACCTTTGCCACGTTGCGCCGGCAAAATCTCGCCACGCTGAAACAATTGAATCTCACCGAGGAACATTTTAAGCTAAAAGGAACGCATCCGGATTTCGGACCGGTGACTTTGGAGCAACTCCTGGCAACGTGGGTTGTTCACGATCTCGACCATATCTCCCAAATCGCCCGCGTGATGGCAAAACAGTATCTGGATGAGGTTGGGCCTTGGATGAGCTATTTGTCTATTTTAAAATGACCATCATATTCTTTTGACAAACAAACTCTCGAACTGCTCTAAAAGAGCTTGGGTTAATCGGAGCAATTTTCTACCGTTCGGTTGTTTGAGTTGTGCCGAGGCGGAAAATTGATATGAGGCGGGAATGCAAATAGTTCCAGTTTTTTCTTGCCAGGGATATTCTGGGTTGGGGCCATCTTGGGCCAGTGCGGGAGCAAGGTGTTCAACGGCGCTGGCAAGTGGCAGGGTGCTTCTAACGTATTCGAGAAATTGCCGAACCGGCATATTGAATTGGCGCGGCAACGCCGGATGTCTCGCTGCCAGTTGCAAGAAACGCAAAAATCCTTTGTGGCTATGGCGAACTTCCGCAATATCCGCGCCACGCGCCAGAAGCATCGCTTTGGCGAGCTTTTCCGTTGTCATTTGCAGATAATGCAAAGCATGACAGTCATCAAGAGACAAACTCTGTATGGCGCGGTAGGCTTTCCAATCGGATTGCGCTTGTTCCCAAAAGGCGTAGTGCCACATGTCGTTCTCAGGAGGTTGCTTGATCCCGCTCAAACACCTTGATTTTATCCAAAGCCCAGTCCGTTGGCAGTTGCCATTCCCGTCGCTGAATCCTTTGCCACTCTTCCGGCGTCACGTCCGCAATCTGAATAGGCAACGGGAAATCGGCGGATGGCGCAAAATAGAAAGCGTCAAAACTTCCGGTAACGATGCTGTTGCGATTGACTTCGATCAAACGAACGTCCAGTTCCTTGTCGCCGTTTTGAAACCAAACGATGCGCTCGATGCCGTCTTCCAGATCGAAGTGCTCGCGCACCAACTGGCGGACAAGTTCTTCACGGTTTTGCGTTTGGATTGCTTCCATTTCTGTGCTCCTCAATTTGCTGCCTTTTGCCATTAATGTACACGTTGGCAGCAAAAGAAACAAGCAAAAAAATTCTTGTGGCGATCAGGCCGCATTGACGGCACGATTGATGTGGAGCAGTCAGGTGAAAAGTTAAAGAATCATCTCACCGACGATCATTTTTAATCGAAATAAAAATCGCGATTCTCCCAACCAAAGCGGACAAACCGCCCCCCAAAAAAGATTAGTCGATCACGGAATTGGCCACGCCCGTAGGGAACGG
>JBOHQZ010000323.1:0-7238 GCA_050732275.1 bacterium | reverse complement strand
TCGCCATCGTCGAAGACAACCCCAACTTGCGCGTGGGGACGTCGTACATCCTGAAAGCGTCGCCGAATTGCAAAGTCGTCGGCGAGTATGAAAACGCTGAAGATCTGCTCGAAGATTTCCGGGAGATCAACCCGGACGTCGTGTTCATGGATATCGGTTTGCCCGGCATGTCCGGCATCGAAGCGACAGCGGAGCTTAAACATCGCAATTCGCGCGTGCAAATCGTCATGCTCTCCGTTTTCGAGGATGATGAGAATGTCTTTCAAGCCATTTGCGCCGGCGCGTGCGGCTATATTTCCAAGCCGGTGATGCCGGCGCAATTGCTCGAAGCGGTCGAACAGGCTTTCGCCGGCGCCTCGCCGATGTCGCCCAAAATCGCCCGCAAGGTCTTGGAGCTTTTCAAAAAGCACGTGCCGCCGCCCAATGCAAATTACAACTTGAGCGGCCGCGAATTGGAAGTGCTGGATTTACTCACTCAGGGCGACGATCATAAGCAGATCGCCGAAAAACTTTTCCTGAGCCCTTTCACCATCCGCGCGCATCTGCGCAATATTTACGACAAGCTGCACGTCCACTCCAAATCGCAAGCCGTGGCCAAAGCGTTGAAGGAACGGCTGCTGCCGAAAAAATGAAGTTTTTGTAAAAAAGCTTGACATTGCCAAAACGGTTTTGTATTTTTTAAACACTACTTAGCTTATAGACTAAATCGAATTGATAAACCGATGCTTTCCAAGAAGGCGAAATATGCGCTGCAAGCGTTGCTGCAGCTCGCCAAAGAATATGAACAAGGTCCGATTCTCATTTCCGAGCTGGCGCGGCGGGAGGGAACGCCGAAAAAGTTTTTGGAGCTGATCTTGCTCGAATTGAAGAATCACGGCATTTTGCAAAGCAAGAAGGGAAAGGGCGGCGGTTATTTTCTCGGCAAAGCCCCCCAGGTGATTTATCTGGGGCACGTTATACGGGTTCTCGACGGCCCATTAGCCCCGATTCCCTGCGTCAGCCAGACGGCGTATTTGAAGTGCCAGGAGTGCAAAGACGAGAAGACCTGCGGCATTCGCATGGTCATGCAGGAAGTTCGCGACGCCACGGCTAAAATCCTGGACAGCACGAGCCTCGCCGACATGTTGAAACGCGTTGAAAAGATGGGCAAGAAGGAGAAAAAAGCGCAGTTGAGCCGGATGTAAATTTTTTTGCGCCAATAATCTATAAAACCAATAGACTTTATCAAGTGAATAGAGTGATTGGACGCTGACAGGCGAGAAAAAAACCGCCATTCCGCCCATTTCCCGCCGGCCGCCGGCGAAGCGAATGACCGCGAAATCGTCGAAGCCATTCTCGCGGCCGTCAAGAGCATTCGCTGCGGTTCCGTTGAAATCGTCATTCAAGACCCCAAAGTGGTGCAGATCGAACGCAAAGAAAAAAGCCGTTTTAATAAAGAAGGTGCCTGGAAAGCGAGGTGAGGCTATAGATAAACACCGTGTGAAGCCGGCCGCCGCATCACGGCGGCAAAGCGTGCCGACCAGAAATCTCTGGAGGCCAAAACCAAATTGGATTCGCCAAGAATCGGGCAGGCTGACCGGATAACCGGAGGTCTCCTCAAATTCAAAGGAGACGGTCTGATGAAGACTGGCAAGTGGTTCACGATCACGGCAGCAGTTTGCGGGATAGTGCTGGCATTGTCATTGCCGGCGCAGCCACAGAGCACGGCAGAACCGGATTCCGCCATCCAGCGGCGTTTGGATGAGATCGACCAAAAGCAGCGTATTTGGGAGCGGAAATGGGAGTTGGCGAAAGAAGAGGCGGCTGCCAAAGCCAAAGAGACGCCAGTGCTGGCTGCAGGAAAAGACGGTTTTTCTCTCAAGTCGGCGGACGGCAAATTTCAATTGAAGCTGCGCGGTTACGTGCAAACGGATGGGCGCTTCTTTTTGGCGGATGACGAGAAGCGTTTCGTCAACACCTTTTTGATGCGCCGCATTCGCCCGATTTTCGAGGGCACTTTGGATAAAAATTTTGATTTTTATTTAATGCTGGATTTCAGCGGTACGGCCGTAATCCAGGACGCTTATGTGGATTTTCATTATTGGCCGCAAGCCCGTTTGCGCCTCGGCAAGCTTAAAGCGCCTTTCGGCCTCGAACGATTGCAATCCGGCGCGAACCTGCTCTTTGCCGAACGCGCGCTGCCGGCCAATCTGGGACCTAATCGTGACGTCGGCGTGCAATTGCACGGCGAGCTGGCGAAGGGCGCCATCACTTACGTGGCCGGTATTTTCAACGGTGTAGCCGACGGCGCCAGTGCAGATACCGACAATGGTGACGAAAAAGACTTCGCCATCCGATTTTTCATCCTTCCTTTTAAAAATACTTCAACAGCATTGCAGGGCCTCGGCGCCGGCATTGCCGGCAGTTCCGGAACTCAGCAAGGCAGCATCGCTTCACCCAGCTTGCCTTCCTACAGAACACCCGCACAACAAACCTATTTTAGTTATCGCGCCGACGCCACCGCCGCGGGTACCGCTATCGCGAGCGGCAAACGCACGCGGCTTTCACCGCAAGGTTATTACTATTCAGGGCCATTCGGCCTGTTCGGCGAATACGTTATCGCGAAACAAGAAGTGGCGCGCGGAACGGCTTTGGCAAATTTGCAGAATGACGCCTGGCAAGTGGCGGCGTCGTATATCATCACCGGACAGAAAGTGAACTATCGCGGCGTGACTCTGCCCAAACCGTTCGAGCCGAAAGAGAGCAGTTGGGGCGCATTCGAGCTGGCAGCGCGCTACAACAAACTCAAGGTCGCCGAAAACGCTTTTCCGATTTTCGCGGATATCGCCAGATCGGCACAAACCGCCACCGCTTGGGCCGTGGGCATCAATTGGTATTTGAACCGCAACAGCAAATTCACGGTGGATTACGAACAAACAAAATTCGACGGCGGCGCCACCGCCGGCAACCGCCAGACGGAGAAAATCATTTTTAGCCGCTTGCAGCTCAGCTATTGAGCAACAACGCCCTCTATAAAATCGGTCTCTCAAAATGACCCCTTAAAATTCGGAGGATGTGATGCGACTCCAACCCACCGCAGCGCGATCATTCTTTAGAGTTGCTTTCTTCGTTATCGGCGCCGTTGCGACGGCGGCCTTCGCTCAGAAAGAAATCACCTTGCTGAATGTTTCTTACGATCCCACGCGCGAGCTTTATCAGGAATTTAATGCCGCTTTCGCCAAATATTGGAAAGCCAAAACCGGCCAGACCGTTGCCGTTAAACAATCGCACGGCGGCTCGAGCAAGCAGGCGCGCGCCGTCATCGACGGTTTGCAGGCAGATGTGGTGACGCTGGCGCTGGCCTATGACATCGACGCGATTCACGAGCAGGCCAAATTGTTACCGAAAGACTGGCAGCAGCGCTTGCCGAATAACAGCGCGCCTTTTACTTCGACGCTGGCGTTTCTCGTGCGCAAAGGCAATCCCAAGCGCATCAAAGATTGGGAGGATTTGGTCAAAGCCGGCGTTGCCGCCATCACGCCCAATCCGAAAACTTCGGGCGCGGCGCGGTGGAATTATCTGGCGGCCTGGGGTTTTGCGTTGAAGAAAAATAACGGCGACGAGGGAAAGGCGAAAGCATTCATCTCGCAGCTTTATAAGAATGTGCCGATCCTCGATTCCGGCGCGCGCGGCGCGACCACGACTTTTGTCGAGCGCGGCATCGGCGACGCGCTGATCAACTGGGAAAACGAGCTGTTGCTCATTCAAAAACTTCATTCGGGCCAATTCGAAATCGTTGCGCCTCCTGTCAGCATGCTCGCTGAGCCAGCCGTGTCGCTGGTCGACAAGGTCGTTGATAAACGCGGCACGCGGCAGGTTGCGCAAGCCTACCTGGAGTATCTGTATTCGGAAGCGGGGCAGGAAATTGCTGCCAAAAATTTTTATCGTTCCCGTCTGCCGGCGATTGCTGCCAAGTACGCCGCGCAATTTCCCCAGCTTAATTTGTTTGCCATCGACGAGGTGTTTGGCGGTTGGCAAAAGGCGCACAAGGCACATTTTGCCGACGGCGGTGTGTTCGATCAGATTTATCTCTCGAATCGTTAAGCGTAAACACGTAAAACGTAATGCGTAACACGTAAGTTTTTACGCTTTATGCCTTACGCTTTAGGAGTCGCCATGACCTTCTCATTCAGAAAACCGAGCGTGCTGCCCGGCTTTGGCGTGACAATGGGCTTCACGCTGCTCTATCTCAGCTTGCTGGTGTTGATTCCGCTGGCGGCCACGTTTTTAAAAACGGCGACGATGACGTGGGCGCAATTTTGGAGCACGGTCACCGCACCGCGCGCACTGGCATCGTACCGGCTCACTTTCGGCGCCTCTTTTGTTGCCGCGCTGATCAATGCCGCCTTCGGATTGATCGTTGCCTGGGTTTTGGTGCGCTATAAATTTTTTGGCAAGCGCCTTGTCGATGCGCTAGTGGATTTGCCGTTCGCTTTGCCGACGGCGGTGGCCGGCATCGCGTTTACGGCGCTGTATTCACAGAAAGGGTGGATCGGCCAACACCTGGAAGCGGCGGGAATAAAAGTGGCGTTCACGCCCTTCGGCATCATCATCGTGTTGACCTTTATCGGGCTGCCGTTTGTCGTGCGCACGGTGCAGCCGGTTTTAGAAGATCTCGAGCAAGATGTTGAAGAAGCCGCCGCCATTCTCGGCGCGCATCGCTGGCAAACATTTACACGCGTGATCTTCCCAACTATCTGGCCGGCGTTGTTGACCGGCTTTGCGATGGCGTTCGCCCGCGCGGTGGGCGAATACGGCTCGGTTATCTTCATCGCCGGCAACATGCCCATGCGCACCGAAATTACACCGCTGCTGATCGTCACCAAACTGGAACAATATGACTACGCCGGCGCGACGGCGTTGGCCGTGGTGATGCTCGTCTTCTCATTTGCATCGTTGTTGCTGATCAACTTTTTGCAATGGTGGAACAGCCGCGCCCAACATGCGTAGCGCCGGCTCCCAATCAACGATCAAAGCAGACAGGATGTCCGCGTTTGTAGTGATGCCTTCACGCGTTCAACTTTTGCCGATGCCCGACGCCTAAAGGCGAAACTACGAACTTATTTTCATAAGTAATATTGCCAAGGATGAGATGAGGCCAACCTATGCTGGTCGAATCAAATGCAAAATCATTTGCCCCGGGCCGGGCGCTGGCGACGCCAATCATTTCCGAGCCGGCGCTCATTCGTTGGGGGTTGATCGCCGTGGCGCTGATTTTCCTCGGCCTGTTCGTGATGATGCCGCTCGTCATCGTGTTTGGCTCGGCGCTCGCGCAGGGCGTGAAAACCTATTTCGCTGCGATTTATGAACCTGATGCGCTCGCCGCGATTCGTCTCACGCTGTTGACCGCGGCCATTGCGGTGCCGTTGAATCTCGTGTTCGGCATTATCGCCGCGTGGGCGATTGCCAAGTTTGATTTCAAAGGCAAAAATATTTTGATCACGCTGATCGATTTGCCGTTTTCAGTTTCGCCGGTGGTTTCAGGATTGATTTACGTTTTGATCTTTGGCTTGCAAGGCTGGCTGGGACCATGGCTCGCCGAGCACGACATCAAAATCATCTTTGCCGTGCCCGGCATCGTGCTGGCGACGTTATTTGTGACGTTTCCGTTTGTGGCGCGCGAGCTGATTCCGCTTATGCAAGCGCAAGGCGTCGAAGAGGAGGAAGCGGCGATCTCTCTTGGCGCCAGCGGCTGGCAAACATTTGTCCGCGTCACGTTGCCGAACGTGAAGTGGGGATTATTGTACGGCGTGATTCTTTGCAATGCGCGCGCCATGGGCGAGTTCGGCGCCGTGTCGGTGGTTTCCGGACACATTCGCGGCTTGACCAATACGATGACGCTGCACGTCGAGATTCTTTATAACGAATATCATTCTGTTGCCGCGTTCGCCGTCGCCTCATTGTTGGCGCTGCTGGCGCTGGCAACGTTGGTGATCAAGAGCGCGGTCGAATGGAAAACCCGGATGGGCAAAAGAAATAAAAAGAGAGAACGCCATGAAAATTGAAATTCAAAACCTCACGAAGAAATTCGGCGCGTTTGCAGCGCTGAAAGAGGTCAGCATAAAGATCGAATCCGGCGAATTGCTGGCCTTGCTCGGACCTTCCGGTTGCGGGAAAACGACTTTGCTGCGCATTCTGGCTGGCTTGGAGTTTGCCGATGGCGGCGCGATTCGATTCGACGGCGTCGAGGCGACCAACCAAAGCGTGCGTTCGCGCCAAGTAGGATTTGTTTTCCAGCATTATGCGTTATTCCGCCACATGAACGTCTTCGAGAATGTTGCCTTTGGCTTGCGCGTGCGGCCGCGGAAGATGAGACCGCCGCGACGCGAGATTCACGCCAAAGTAAAAGAGCTGCTTAACTTGGTGAAGCTGGAAGAAATGTCCGGACGTTATCCCTCACAACTCTCCGGCGGGCAACGTCAGCGCGTCGCGCTCGCGCGCGCTTTGGCCGTTGAGCCGCGCGTGCTTTTGCTCGACGAGCCTTTCGGCGCGTTGGATGCCAAAGTGCGCCAGGAATTGCGGCGCTGGCTGCGGCGGCTGCACGACGAAATTTATATCACCAGCGTTTTTGTGACGCATGATCAGGAAGAAGCGCTGGAAGTGGCAGATCGCGTCGTGGTGATGAATGAAGGCCGCGTCGAGCAAATCGGCGCGCCGGAGGAGGTTTATCATCAGCCGGCCACGCCGTTTGTCTATAATTTTCTCGGCCACGTCAATCTCTTTCATGGCCGCGTAGAAGGTGGCAAAATTTATGTCGGTAATATGGTAATGGAGCTGCCCGAGGAGGTGCAACGCGACGCTGAGACGGCAACCGTTTACGTGCGTCCACACTTGTTGGAAATCGAAGAGCAGCCCCATCATCACAATCATTTTCGCGCCAGGGTCAAGCACATCCACGCCGCCGGCCCGCAAGTCAAAGTCGAGCTGATTGCCGAATGGGGCGACCCGATTCATGTTGAAATCTCGCAAGAGCGATATCGTATGCTGCGGCTGCAAAGAAACGTGGAAGTTTTTGTGACGCCCAAAGAGAAAAAGGTTTTTATGGCGCTGGAAACGGCCTGACGAAAGATGAGCGCCAACGGCGGAATACCGCCGTTTATTTTTCCGTAAGACATCACAAGTCATCCTGAAGCACTTTTCCCGCTTTTCGGGATGCCGCAAAACGGAGCCGAGGCGATCGGCTCGCTGCGACGCCTTCT
>JBOHQZ010000322.1:0-7241 GCA_050732275.1 bacterium | reverse complement strand
AGTTGATCCTGTTATCCTGTCAAACAAAGGCTGGCGCGAAGCGGCCCCAGTTTTCAGCTTGTCTGAAAACCTGACGTAGGCTCTTTAGAGTGAAATCCGTGCAAAAAAAGCAAAAACTCTCGCCGAGAAACGCCGAAGACACCGAGATTCGCCGAGAAGAACTTTATTCGGCGACACTCGGTGACTTCGGTGAAATTCGGCGGATAATTTTTCCCTGTCACGTGCGCAAAATTCTTTTCTCCAGCCGTTCAGCATAACCCGGACGAGCCGGAACCAAACAGGGGCAACCGCGAATGAGCGCGAATTTACGCGAATGAAAGATATTAGCGTTCATTAGCGTTGATTTGCGGTTTAAAAATGTTTGCCGAAAAAGCACAGATTTCACTTTAAAGAAACTAATGTTGCTGCCGCACGAGTTTCTGAAAGCCCGGATCGCGGCGCAAGTCTCGAAAGCCCGGCTCGTGCTCGATGGTCGCGAGAGCATAACCGTTTGCCAAAGCTTTTTTGGTCCATTGCAAAGCCAAAGCCCGCTCACCCAGCGCTTCGTAAACGAGAGCGGCGGTAGCCATGATGTTGACATTATCTTTTCCATGCGCCAACGCCAGCACGATGTGCTCACGCGCGCGGTCGCGCTGCCCGAGTCGCGCGCCGTATTCTGCCAGATCGGCCATAACCACGGCGTCACGCGGATTGACTCGTTTCTTTTCTTCCGCCATGTTTACGGCGCGCCGGTAGTACCGTTGCGCTTCCGGCTCGGCGCCGGGCATCCAATAATAAGCCGAGGCCAGATTGCCCCACACTTGATAATCCGTGCTATCCAACTGCAGCGCTTGCGCATAGCGTTGCGCCGACTCGGCATACTTCGCCTCCATAAAATCGAGAGTCGCGAGATTGTTGTAGGCCTCGTCACTCGGTTCAACGACGAGCGAACGCTCGAACATTGCGCGCGACTCGTCGTAGCGCTCGAGATAAGAGTAAATCGCGCCAAGATTGTTATAGCCCACCACGTTGTCCGGAGTGAGCGCCACGACTTGCTGAAATTGCGTGACGGCTTCTTCGTTGCGGCCGTGCAGAACATAAAAAACGCCGAGATTGTTGTAGCCGTCCCAATAATCGGGTTTCAAGGCAATGGCCTGTTTGTAGGTGGTTTCCGCCTCTTTGAGCCGGCCCAAATTTTCATAAGCCAGTGCCTGCAGGCGGCGCGCATCGGCATTGGTCGAATCCAGCTCGAGCGCGCGCTGCGTTTCTTGCAGCGCCTGCTCATATTGGCCGGTGCCGTTATAAATTCGCGCCAACGTCACATACGCCGGCGCCACGAGCACGTCCAGCTCGAGCGCACGCCGGCAGTTGCGTTCCGCCGGCTCGATCCATTGCGCCTCCGAGGTCAGCGCATATTTTTTCCAAAAGGTTTCTCCCAAACCGGCAAAAGCCAGCGCATAGAGCGAATCGTGCTCCAGCGCGCGTTGAAATAAAGCGAGCGCGGTTTCAAGATTTTTGGCCTGATTGCGATATTGCAGCAGATAACCGCGGCCTTGGAGATAAAAAGCGTTGGCGCCCGGCACGGCAGTGCCGCCGGCGGTGATCGCTTTTTGGGCGTGCGACTGCAAATCCACTTGCAATATTTTCGCCAGCTTCAAAACAATTTTATCTTGCAATCCGGCCATTTCGGTGTTGCGTTCGGACATGACGAACGCGTCGATTTGACGCAAGGTGGCGGCATCGACGAGATTCACCGTGAGCAGAACTTTTTCCTGGTCGCGCTGCACGCTGCCGCTGACGACCATGTTCACGCCAAATTTTCGCCGCGCCGCTTCCGCGCTCGTAATCATTTTTTCACGCACTTCGGTCGCCGGCACCACCCACAACGTTCGTTGCGCGTATTGCTCGAGCTGCGTCACCCGGCTCGTCAAAGTTTCCATCAAGCCGTCACAGAAAGCCTGATTCGTCGAGTCGTGGCCAACATTGGTGAGCGGCAACACGAGCAAGTGCTTTTGTAAAGGAATGACAGGAAGCGCCGGCACGCTCTGCTGACGAGGCCAAAACCAAATGAGCGAGGCGAGCACAAGCAAGAGCAATGTTCCCGCGGTTAGGACGCGCACCGGTTTGGAGAGAGACTGAAAAGGCGAAGGCGACTTGCTGATCCCGGATTCAATTCTTTGCAAAGCCCGCTCATGTTTTTGCTCGTCGATTGCGGCGGCAGTATTTTCCTTTTTAAAATCAAAAAGGCGGCCATCCGGCGAGCGCATGTACAGCACCGGCGCCGCCCAATCGCCGTCACGGTCTCGCGAAAAAATCGCTTTGCGTGCTTCCGCTAAAGCGCCGTCGACCGGATACCCGGCGGTCAGAAAATCATAAAACGTGTCGGCAAAAGTGATGGCGCCGGCGTCCCCGACTTGAAACTGCATGGCGATGACGGCCGGCAAGCTTTGTTGCACGAGGCGTTGCGCGCATCCGGCGAACGGATCCCAGCGCGAAGTTTTGGCCGCCAGACAAGCGTTTAGCACAGCCAGTCGCAGCGACGTGCGATCGCCCAGGATCGTTCCTAATTTCTGACCGCTTTCGGAACAGCCGCGCCCATCTTCATTCGTAAAAATCAACGCGCCCTCGCCGGTTTTCTCGTTGAAGTCGCCATGCCCGATGAAATGAAAGATGTGATATTCCCGCTCGTGCAGGATTTTTTGCAAGGCTGGCAGCGTTGCCTCGTCGAGCCGATCCAGTTGCACCAAACGTTTTCGCGACAGCTTGTGAAAGGCTTTTTTAAAATTGGCCCACTCTTGCTCAACGTCGAGCTGGGGGTGATCGAGCGGACTGGAAATCATGACGAGCACATTCAAGGGAGGGTTGATCTTGAGCGAGGGGATGGTTTCCGGCAATTCCAAATATCGCACGATCGGCGTCCAGGTTGAAATCGCCGGGAAACGGTCGACCGCGGCATTATAAAGATACTCCCACGGCAGGGCGGCCAGCTCCGGAACATTTTTCAGGCGCAGACGCAAACGCAAACCGACGCCGCGCTGTTTGGCCGAATCCAGGCTGCTGCGAAAACAGCCGAGCACATTGCCCTGAAAGACTGCTTCGAAAAGGCGGCGGCCAAATTCCTTGCCCTGCTCCCATCGCGAAGCGTTGCGCACCTGTCCGGCAAATATCGCCAGAAACTTTTTCTGCTCTTCCGGCGAAAATGGCGGGGCAAAATCAACTTCCGCTTCTCCGGCAGGAGAGCTGATCACTTGGGCTTTATATTTTTTTTCTCCCGCCGGCTCGAATTGCAAATCGAAATTTTGATAGTCGATTTCACCCACGTTGGCCTCGCCGCTTGCGGGTGGCTGCCCGGCGGCCTGATCTTCTTATGATCATCTTGCCGCGTGGCACACCGGCGCCGCCTTCCGCCTCCGCGGCGTGGAAGATCGCATAAGGAATGATCCCGGTCTCTTCTGCTGGCAAGCGGCCGGCTTTTACTTTTAATTCCAAAATGCGCTGTTCCTTGCCGATGGCAATGACCCGTTCATCCGGAATATCGGCAAGCCCTTCAAAAAGATCGCGGTAGGGAAAAAATAGAAGCAGCTCCTTGCCGTTAGGTTCCCAGCTTACCGTGTCACCCGGCTTGACTTCCAACGTGTCGAATGTCCAAGGCTCTTCTAAGTCGCTCTGCGCTGCGATGATTCTGATTTTTACTTTTGTCGGCATGACCTTCCTCCACACTTATTTTTTTCTCAATGAGCTGCGTGCGTATAATTCTTCTCGCCCGCGGTAATTCGAACCGGCAGCTTGTTTTGCTCCGGCGGCAGCGGGCAGGTGGCATATTCCGTGAAGGCGCACGGCGGATTGTAGGCCTTGTTGAAATCGATGATCGTTTTGCCGGTTTCGTCCGGGGTGGGAATATAAATATAGCGGCCGGCACCATAAGTTTCTCTGCCATTGGTTTGGTCGGCAAAGATGACAAACAATTCTTTGTCCGTCATTTTTCCGGTCGCATCCAATCTGAAGATTTTGCCGTTGAGCTTGAAAACGAAAGCCCCAGGTGAAGGTTCTTCGTTAATGGTGTTAAGGACGGTCGGAATCTCAATTATCTTGGGTGGATTGTTAGGCTCGAATGTGGCTTCGGCCCGCCAAGTGGAGTCAATTGGAAAAGCTGCGATGCCATCGAAACTTTTCAATGCCGGATGCTCGTGATCACGTAGACGTACGCCGTATCTTTCGCCGCGCTTGATGATCGTCCAACTCAGTGGGCCGAGCGATAGTTTGGTGGGATCGCCCTCCATATCATTTCGCATTGTGATTGAAGTGATCACGCTATCGTCGAGCATGGCGCGAATGCCTGGTCGCGCTTTAAACGTGACGATGGCGCTTTGCAAAATGAAAGAGCCGGCGAAATCCGGCGCTTGGTCTCTTGGTAAAATGATCGCATTGGTGGAATCCGCGCCGGCAGTATTTTCACCATTCTCGAGCCAGAAGAGGCCGGCGAGATTGAGCCAGCCGGTGGGGCTTTTGAGGCTCTCGAGGCGTTGCTGCTGCCAGGCCTGAATCTCGCCAAGATATTTTGCCTCAGCTCTTTGGCGCGGCTGCGAAGAATGACATCCGCATAGAAGCGCAGCGCCAACAGTGCTCAGCCATGCAAAAAAAATTGCCCTCACGTGCATTTCCCACTAAAATGAAGCGTTTTTCGTTGAGTCGGGTGCTTGTGCAAGGAATGTGTTAATAACAGCCTGTTCACTTTTACTTTGAATGCGGCTGAAAAGTTTCGTGCCGAGAAGCCGTATCGTTTTCGGATCGTCGAACGGAAGCTGCGCATACATCTTTCCCCCTTTGAAATGACACGGCTGGCATTGCTTTTCAAGAAGAGGGCGAACGCTGGCATTGAAATAATCCACGCGGGGCGAATCAGGTTGGGCAGGCGAGAGTGCAACGGTCGCGGCTTGGAGCTTCGTTGTTGATTCTCGAACCGGAGGAATGGCGGGGGTGTTGGATGAGCAGGTGGCGAGGGTGAGAACACCTACGAGCAACGAGTGTGCAAGGATAACTCGGATCATACCGACCTCCGCAGTTTTCACAACCGTCCGGTTGCTTTACCGATGGATTTGATTTTGGAGTTTATCAAGCTTGTAGAATATCGCTTCCGGACGGTTGTTAAATTTTAGACCTTTCTGCAGAGATTATCGTTCAAAGAATGTGCTGCTTGATTCACCTTGAAATTAACTGCTCACGGAATTGGAACGGCTCACGGAAATGAATTATAAAAATCTTTTAATTACGTGTGAGTTCCATTCCGTGCGCTAAAATTTTTTGCTTTCTGTAAAGATTTCACTTCAAAGAGATTTCATTCCATGCGCCACAAAGTCAGGCGCGTTTCATCTTTGACCAAAATGTTTTTGCCCATCAACACCGGATGCGCCCAAGTCGGACTGTCAGCCACTTGATAATTGGCGACGGGATGATATGCCGCGCCATTTCCGGCCATGGCAATGAGTTTTGCCTCATCGGTTAAGGCCAGCCAAATTTCTCCGGCATTCAAAATCGCAGCGCCTTGTGCTTGGCGGCCTTCGCTCGTCCACAGCACCTTGCCGGTGCGCGCCTCCATCGCAAAGAATTGGCCGCGATTGGCATAGGACAATCCCCACAGTTTATCTCCCACCAAAACCGGCGTGCTGATGTACAGCGTGATGTCATTTGTCGTCCATGCTGGCTCGACCGACCACACCTCTTTTTCCTTTTTAATTCTGATCGCGTTCGTTGGGCTGCGATAGGCGGAGAAAATCACCAAATCATCGAAAACGATCGGCGTCACGATTTGTGCGTCCGATTCGATCCCGTGACTCCAGAGTTGTTGGCCATCGGCCACGGCAACGCCGGCGAGATTGTGCCGCGTTAAAACCACCGCCTGCCGGACGCCGTGAAGCTCGGTCACGACCGGCGAAGAGGAGGAAGGCGAAGGACCGCGCCAGCGCCATTTTTCCTTGCCGCTTTGCAGGTCGAACGCCGCGAGATCACCGCCTTTCGTATTGCCGGTATTGACGATGACGAGATTCCCCTCGATCAGCGGCGACGCGGCAGCGCCGTAGTAATTTCCTCCATTGTTGGCCGAAGTTTCCAAACCTTTGGGGCCATAATCCATGTTGCAAGCCGGACATTTGCCAGGTTGGTCAAATTCTTTGCCGTCGATGTTGCAGCCACACGGAGGGCACTCATAAACAATTTTGTTGGGTATCTCCTGTTTAAGCTCATGATGCCGCCATTTCAAATCACCGGTTTTCGCATCAAAACAGGAGAGCACGCGATCGATGCCGAGCGTGTAGAGGCGATGGCGGTGCACCACGGGCGTTGCAAAAGGCCCTTTGCCTTGCGACGCCGGAAAGAAACGCGTAATGACGGCTTGGGGATTGGGAATAAAGGGTGTGGTGTAGCGCTGTTGCCAGATTCGGCTGCCGTCACTGAGACGATAGCAAGAAACCAATTCGTCATCGCCGTCGCGCGTGTGCAAATAAATTTTGCCATTAGCAACCACCGGCGAAGCGAGTCCGGCGCCAGCCTCGATGCGCCAAACTTTTTTCAGACTGTCCGGCCACGTTGCCGGCGCAGAAAACGTTTTCAAGTGGCCATCGCGATCGGGACCGCGCCATTGCGGCCATTCCTGTGACCACAAACTTTGTGTGAGCAGCATCAAGACCAAAACAATTATCAAACGCATTTTGCATACCTTCATATCACCACCTGTTATTAAGAGTTGGGCTGATTAAAAAACAGATTATGGGAAACAATGCTCAAGCAAAGGCGGGCCGTCCGTGGGTCACGCGGGAGTCAACTCTATTGCGTTTGATTTGAATTTACGGAACAGCCCGCCCCGTTGCAACAATCCGATGCAAGGTTTCATCGAGATCAATTTTTTTGCAGCACAATGTCATAAACACACTTTTGAACGCCGTCTTTATCGCGTCGCACAGATAAAATTGGGTTGCCACCCTCCTTCGCCCATTTGTGCCACTCCGCCGTCATGCGCGGATCATCTTCGAAGACCAGTTGGCAAGTCGAACGGCACCGATGATCGCGATACCCCGCAGCCGTCACCAACATGTGAATGTGTTGTGGAATGGGTTGTTTAGGATAGCCACCCGGCCGGATCGTGCGAAATTCATAGCGGCCATCGGCGCCGGTTTTCATGTAACCGAACAAACGCGCATTCGGCTCGTCCATGGCGCGAGCCGGCGCGTAATATCCTTTCGCATCGGCCTGAAAAACGTAAATCAGCG
>JBOHQZ010000321.1:0-7242 GCA_050732275.1 bacterium | reverse complement strand
TGCGGATGTCAAATCCACCATGGAAATCGGCCATCCGGAGATTCAAATTGTGTTTGACCGCGAGCGCGCCGCGGCCTTGGGTTTGGCCGTGCATCAAATTGCCGATCGCGTCGTTGAAAAAGTTCGCGGCGAAGTGGCGACGCGCTACTCTTATCACGACCGCAAAATCGACGTGCTCGTGCGCGCGCGCGAAGAAGATCGCGATTCGGTGGAACGTATTCGCAAGCTGATCATCAATCCGGAGAGTGCGCGACCGGTGCCGCTCGAAGCCGTGGCGAACATCGTCGTCGACACCGGCCCCGGCGAGATTCGTCGCATCGGCCAAGAGCGTGTCGCGTTGGTGACCGCCAATTTGCGTTCGGGCGATCTCGGCGGCGCTGCCGAAGAAATCAACACCCTCATCAGCCAAATTCCGATGCCGGCCGGTTTGCTGGCACGCCTCGGTGGGCAAAATGAGGAAATGGCGATTTCCTTTCGTTCGTTGCAATTCGCTCTCTTGCTCGCCACCTTTCTGGTTTATTTGGTCATGGCGGCGCAGTTCGAGTCGCTCCTGCATCCGTTTGTGATCATGTTCACGATTCCGCTGGCGGTCATCGGCGCGGTGCTGGCGCTCCTAATCACCGGCTCGACCATCAGCGTGGTGGTTTTTCTCGGCCTGATTTTGCTCGTCGGCATCGTCGTGGACAACGCGATCGTGCTGATTGATTTCATCAACCAACTGCGCGCCAAAGGGATGGGAAAGCTCGAAGCCATTGTCGAAGGCGGCCGTTCGCGATTGCGGCCTATCCTGATGACGACGCTCACCACGATCCTCGGTTTGTTGCCGCTGGCGTTTGGCTTCGGCGAAGGCGCCGAGGTGCGTGCGCCTATGGCGATCACCGTCATCGGCGGCTTGACGGTTTCCACGATGCTGACGTTGGTGGTGATTCCGGTGATGTACGCGGTGATGGATCGGAAGGCCAGTTGACAGTAAGCAGTGAACAGTTTGCAGTGGCCAGTTGCAGCGGCAGGATCGTAGCGCAGACATCTTGTCTGCAAAGGTTGGTGTTCAGTAATCAGTTTGCAGTTCATGTCAATAAGTTAGCAGACAAGTATTCCGTCCCGTAGGGACAGCGTGAGAATAGCCCAGAGATTTTATCTCTGGGAAACGAGAAATACACCTCAATCCAAAGTCCCGTAGGGACGGCTGAAAAAGTACCGCTCTAATCCAAACTTCGCGGTTGTCTTCATCAATCTCGAAAATAATGCGGTACTTCTTGCTTTCAATAAATCCGCTTCCACATTCGCTCCATCACTTGTTCGTGTGTCGACCAACGACCTTCTTGCTGTGCGCGCCGTGATTCAGCAATCTTGGCACGAACGTTGATTTCATAGAGTAGTTTGTCAAAATCGATACGGCGCGGACGATTATCAATGAGTTCAACAACCTTTTGGGCATATTCGGAAGTCGTCATGAGTTGTCTCCTTAAAAGTTATTGATCGAAAGATACGAAATTATAGATTCTCACTCAAGTTGTAATTGAAGAAAAATTAAAAAGAAAATTAAAATGACCCAATCAACACCAAAGAACCCACTGATCGCGACGTTGCTGTCCGTCTTGCTTCCCGGCGCCGGCCAGCTCTACAATCGCCAGCCGAACAAAACGATTTTGTTTTATGCGGCTCTGTTACTGTTGCCGATCATTTTTGTGCCGTTGGGCGGGCAATACTATTTTGCCGGATTCGCCGCATTTACGTTTTTAATATTTACGCTTTACCTGCTCAACATCGGCGACGCCTTTCTCGCGGCGGCCAAAATCAAAACGCGCGAGCGCCCGCCAGTGACAAAATGGCCGCTGCTGCTTTTGCTGAGTTTTTTGGGCATGAATGTTTACGCTCTCGCCGGCGACCGCGACGTCATCGGCGTGCGCGCCTTTGTTCTGCCGACGAACTCAATGGCGACGACGCTGGAAACGGGTGATCGGATCATCGTCAAGATGAATCATGATAAAACCCTTGCGCCGTCTCGCGGCGAGGTGGTAATGTTTCGCCATCAGCAATATCCGTTTCTCATCAAAAGAATTATTGCCGTTGGTGGTGAAATCATCGAGGGAAGGAAAGGAAAAGTCTACCTCAATGGAAATTTGCTTGACGAACCGTATGCCTATCATGTTGGGCGAAGAGAGAATCTTGACGACTTTAACCTCCAACATCAAACCAATGATTTTGGCCCGATCATAATTCCGGACAATCATTTCTTCGTCATGGGCGACAATCGCGACAACAGTTTTGACAGCCGCGACCCGGCGTTTGGTTTGTTGAAGCGAGATGATATGAAAGGAAAACCGCTGTACATTTATTGGGCGAAAGACAAGGCGCGAATCGGGAAAGGGATAAAATAAGCTTCGGAGTGTCAAGCTTGACACTCCGTTGAGACATGAAATCCGGCATAGAAAATCTGCGAGCTGCTGAAGCCGCGTATCGTCATGGAAAGTTTGACGAGGCCGACGCCGCCTATTTAAAGATTAAACAAATTGCCCCGACGCATGTCACCGCGTTGGAACGGCTGGGAACGATTGCTCTTTGGAATAATCGTATTGACGAAGCCGCTGCCGCGCGCTTTTTTCGCGAAGCGGCAGGTCCCGTTCCGATCGGGCCGTTTCGCACGCTCAGCGCGCTTGGCAACTGGCTGGCTTCCTTTGGCGAAACGCAACCTTATCTCATCGAGGGGCCGAATGAAACGCGGCTGAATTTCGTCGTGACCGATCCCTTGCCGGTTGTGGAGGTTTCGGTGAATGGCGCCGCGCCGATCCATTGTATCATTGACACCGGCGGTTCCGAGATCATCCTCGATCAAAGCTTGGCGCAAACCGCCGGCGCTCAAATTACGGCAACGATGACAGGCGAGTTTGGGGGCGCAAAAAAAGCTGCGATTGGATTGGGAAGAGTGGATTCGATCAAGCTGGCGGAATTCACTTTACAGAACATGCCCGTTCATACTCTGAATCTCGCCTCCATATCCGCCGTCTTCAACGGGTTGGAGATCAAAGGCATTATCGGCACGCGCTTGCTGATGCATTTTTTGTCAACGATCGATTACCCCAACGGCGGCTTGATCCTGCGTCGTGCTACGCCGGAAAATTTGGCAAGGCTGGAGGCGCATGCGGAAGCTCAGAAGGCGAAGCGGATTCCTTTCTGGCTGATCGAGACGCATTACATCGTCGCTTGGGGAACGGTTAACGGTGTTGGCCCAACTCTGTTCTTTGTGGACACGGGATTGGCGGGCAAGGGTTTCATCCCTTCAAATACGTTGCTGAAGAAAGCGCAGCTTGTCGGTGATTGGTCGAAAGCTGAAGAAAGCATCGGCGGTGGTGGAACGTTCAAAACCGTGCCCATCGTGATCGATGAATTAACTCTCGGAGCCGGACTCGACCAAATTGTGAAACACAACGTTTCGGGGTTCGGTTTTGAGCGGCAGCCGGTTTTGGGAAATCAGCTTGGGTTCGAGATCGGCGGACTGATTTCACCTCAGTTTTTCCGCGACCATGCGGTGACGTTCGATTTTAAAAGTATGTACATGATTCTGCATTAGGCCGCAGGTTATAAGCATGGAGAAGCTTATGAAATTTTGGAATCGGCTTCCTGTCATCTTACAAGCCGTTATCGCCGGCGCGCTGGTCAATCTTTTTGGAACGCTGCCGTGGTCGGTTCTCTACGGCGCCAACCTCGCGCTCTCGCCGTCGATTCCGTGGGCCGTGGCGGTGATGGCCGTTTTTTTGTGGTTCTTCTGGCGATATTTGCAAGGCAAAGGATGGCCGTCGAGCACCGCGGAAACACGCCACAAAAATCTCCGCGCTCGCGCATTGTCGGGCCGCGTGTGGAGTTTGTCGCTCCTCGCCGGCAGCCTCGCCATCGCCGGTCTGTTCACACTTTATCGCGTCTTCGAAAGGTTAGTCGCATTGCCGCAACAGCCATTTCCTGAGGTGTCGGCTTATCCATTCCTGACGGTGTTTCTCATGCTGCTGATGGCAAGTATCGTCGCCGGCGTTGTCGAAGAGGCCGCTTTTCGTGGCTACATGCAAACGCCGATCGAGCAACGACACGGTCCCGCGATGGCGATTCTCGTGGTGGTGACGATCTTTGCGCTGGCCCACTTGACGAAGCCGAGTGTAACGCTCGCTCTCCTGCCGCTCTATTTCACAGCGGCGGCGATCTACGGCGTGCTGGCGTATTTGACGAAGTCGATTCTTCCCGGCATTGTGCTCCACGTGTTCCAAGATGCATATCTCTACTTCATGGCGTGGTGGAAGGGGCCAAGAGCAACGCCGCAACTTGTTTGGGAAACCGGAATCGACGGCGCGTTTTGGCGAAGCTGTTTGCTCTTGCTGCTGTTTGCAGTTGCAACAATTTGGGCTTATCGCAAAGTTGCTGCAACCATGCGTAACGCCAGCGTCATGGCTTGAACGTGCCGTGAGTTGGTTAAGCAGAAATGATTTTAAAAAAACAGAATGCGCAAATGAGTATTTGGGTTTGACACCATGCAAAGCAAACCGTTTGAATTAGCGATAATTGTTTTTTTGATTCTCGGAAAAATTGCCGCCGCGCAATCCATTCGTCTTGACAATCTCAACAAAGAATTCGATTTAGCCGGCGCGCATTCGCAACAAACGCAGTATTTCATGATGGAGTCGAAACTCATCATCTACGCATTGGATGGGAAGCGCCACGGCATGGATATTTATCGCCTCCATCTCAAATGCGTTCCAGCGAAGCTCGCGAAAAAAGAGGGCGACGAATACACGTGTTCGCGTTTCACCGTGCAACAAGGCGAGGCGGCAGAAACCGCGATTCCGGCGATGGCAAATTGGACCTACGTTTTCAAAGGCACGGATCAAGACGACAAGGGCCAAGTTTTGGGCATCGACCACGGCAAATTTGTGAATTTAGTCGACGCCAGCGGCAAGGCGTTGCCAATCGACAAAACGTATCATGTTTACAACGCTTTCATCGACTTTCATGCGTTTTGCAACGTTTTTGCCGATCCAACCTCAAAAGGAAACGGCATACAGGATTTAAAAAAGGTTGGCCAGAAAATCATTCATTCTGCAGCTTTCTCCGAACCATCGGTAAATTTAGGCAACAATATCGCCGAAGGCGTGTTTAAGAACGGCGAAATCACCCTGGAATTTAAAGGCGTGAGTGTGGTTAACGGCAAATCATGCGCCTTGCTGGAATACGATTCGGGAGAGAGCTCTTTTCAAATGCTGATGAAGCCGATGCCGGAGATGGAAGTCCGCACCGTCGGTGGCTCGCATTATTTCGGCGATATTTACAAAGATCTCACGACGCAGTGGGTGCAAAAAGTCACGATGGTCGAGCTGGTCGTGAGCGAGACAACATTGCCGATGCCGCCGAATAAGTTCAATGCGGTTATTGAACGGAATATCGTGATCCGGAATGTGAGTGAGGGTGAGTTTGCGGCAACTCAAAGATAGTACTTTAAAAAATCAAGCGTGCATTGCTGCTCTGTGGCCAGACTTCTTGTTCCGGCCTCTCTTCGCAATCGCCGCAGGCTTGTCGATCTGGAGCTTTTCTGCGAGCCATAGTCGGTCAAATTGTGCGTATCCCAAAACTCGGCAGCGGCTTCCCAACTGCCAAAATCATCGGGGAGATGATCACGATGAAGTTTGTTCTTATTTTTGCCATAGCTTCGACGGTCTGTTGAATTCAACAAGAATTTACATCTTCTTTTTGATGTTTCAAGCCTTTTATTTTGACACGCATCACGTTTTACGCATCACGAATACTGATTACCGCTCACTGCCAACTGAATACTGATATGAATCTCACCGAAACCTCCCTCCGCCGTCCCGTCACCACGCTGATGGTCTTCGCCTGTTTCCTCGTCATCGGCGCGATCTCCACCAAGCTGGTGCCGCTTGAATATTTTCCGGAGATGGACTTTCCCGGCATTCAGATCAACATTCCGTACCCCGGCTCGACGCCGGAAGAAGTGGAGCGGCAAATCACCAAGCCGGCGGAAGAAGTGATCGGCACGATCAGCGGCGTCAAGCGCATGAACTCCACCTCGAGCGAGAATGGCGCTTTCATTTGGTTGCAGTTTGGCTGGGGCGAGGACACCTCCATCAAAGCGCTCGAGGCCAAGGAAAAGCTCGACGGCATTCGCAACCAATTCCCGCGCGACGTGGAACGCATTTTTGTGAATAAATTTTCGTCGTCCGACGAGGCGATGCTGCAAGTGCGCATCTCCAGCGACCGCGATCTCTCCAATTCCTACGACATGTTGAATCGTAATCTCAAGCGCCGGCTGGAGCGTATGGAAGGGGTGTCGAAAGTCGACCTCTACGGCGTCGACAAAAAAGAGATTCGCCTCGAATTGCTCGCCGACCGCATCGCGGCGCACCGCATCGATCTCAACCGCTTGGCGGAAACCCTGCGCCGCAGCAATTTTTCGGTGACAGCCGGACGCATCACCGACGCGGATCAGCGCTTCGTCGTGCGTCCGATTGGCGAATTCAAATCCGTCGAAGAGTACGGCGATCTGATTATCGGCGAACACAACCTGCGCCTGCGCGATATTGCCAATATCGCTTACGATCATCCTAAACTCGATTATGGCCGCCATCTCGACCGCCGTTACGCCATCGGCCTCGACGTTTTCAAAGAAGCCGGCGCCAACACCGTCGGTGTTGCCGAGCGCGTCATCGCGGAAATTGAAGATGCCGGCAAAAATCCGGAGATGCAGGGGATCAACATCTTCTACATGGACAACATGGGAGAGGGCATTCTCAGCTCGATCAACGAGCTTTTGAACGCCGGCTTGTGGGGCGGCGTGCTGTCGATCGTCGTGCTCTATTTTTTCCTGCGGCGCTTCGGCACGACTTTGATCGTGGCGTTGGCCATTCCGTTTTCATTGCTGGCGACGATGGCGTTTCTGTATTTTCTCGGCATGTCGCTCAACATTCTCACCATGATGGGCTTGATGCTCTCGGTCGGCATGTTGGTGGACAACGCCGTGGTCGTTACCGAAAGCGTCTTTCGCCATCAGCAGCGCAATCCCGACATCGAGCAAGCCACGGTTATCGGCGTGAAGGAAGTCGCCCTGGCGGTGACAGCCGGCACCATCGCCCACGCCATCGTTTTTCTGCCGAATATCGTCAGCCCGCGCGATATGGTGTCGAGCTACATGAAACACGTCGCGACCACGATCTGCGTTTCGCTGGGCGCGTCGTTGTTGATTGC
>JBOHQZ010000320.1:0-7270 GCA_050732275.1 bacterium | reverse complement strand
CTTTTTTTCCGTCCGTGCCCGTTTCCACCACGAGAAAGGTTTGCCCCACTTTTATTTCATCGCCTTCTTTCACCCGGATTTCTTTAATCACGCCGCCGGCCTCGGCCGGCACTTCGAGCAAGGCCTTGTCCGTTTCCAGCTCCATGATCGTCTGATCTTTTTTTATTTCATCACCGGCAGAGACCAGCAGCTTTGCAATGACGCCGGATTGGACATTTTCTCCCAGCGCGGGCAGCTTAAACTCGACACGGCTGCCTGCGCTCTTTTTCTCGGGCTGCTTTGCTGCGGGAGCGTCCTCCTGTTTTTCTTTGGCCTCTGTTTTTTTCTCTTCCAGGAATTCCTTCCCCGTTTCTTTTTTCTTTTCAACTTGTCCATCCAGCACGAGAAGGGTTTGCCCAACTTTTACTTCATCGCCTTCTTTCACTAGAATTTCTTTAACAACGCCGCCAACATTAGAAGGCACTTCGAGCAAGGCCTTTTCGGTTTCCAATTCCATGATCGGCTGGTCTTTTTTTATCGCATCGCCTTTGGAAACCAAGATTTTGACCACGGTTCCGGTTTCGACGTTTTCACCGAGCTCGGGTAGTTTGAATTCTGCGGCCATAGAAGGTTCCTTAGTTTAGTTGGACAAGTGAATCTAACTGACCATCGGATTGGCTTTCTCCGGATCGATCTCCAACTCTTGGATCGCCTTTTTCAGCACTTCAGGCTTGATTTTCTCTTCGCGCGCCAGGCCGTACAACGCCGCCAGCGCAATGTAGCGTTCATCCACTTCGAAGAAAGCGCGCAATTGCCGGCGGCCATCGCTGCGGCCAAAACCGTCGGTTCCCAGCGAGATCAGCGGGCCGGGCAGCCATTTTGAAATGGATTCGGGCAGCGCCTTCACATTATCCGATGCAGCAACGAACACGCCTTTGGCGCCATTGAGCGCTTGCGAAACATAAGGAATTTGAGCTTTCTCTCCAGGATGGAGCATATTCCATCTTTCCGCCAGCAGCGCGTCACGATGCAGCTCTTTGTAGCTGGTCACGCTCCACACCTCGGTGGCGACTTGATACCGCTCTTCGAGAATTTTTTGCGCGGCAATGACTTTATTCAAAATTGCACCGCTGCCCAAAAGCTGTGCGTGCAGCTTGGCGTTCTTTTTTTCCGAAGCCTTAAATTGATAAATTCCTTTGAGAATGCCTTCCTTCACGCCCTCGGGCATGGGCGGCTGCGCGTAGGCCTCGTTCATAATCGTCAAATAATAAAACACCTTTTCCTGCTCTTCATACATGCGGCGAATGCCGTCTTGAATGATCACCGCCAGCTCGTAGGCAAAGGCCGGATCATAAGCTTTGACAGTGGGATAGGGATAAGCCAGCAAATGGCTGTGCCCGTCTTGATGTTGCAAGCCTTCGCCGGCGAGCGTCGTCCGGCCCGCGGTTCCGCCGACCAAAAATCCCCGCGCCCGCATATCGCTCGCCGCCCAGATCAAATCACCGATGCGTTGAAAACCGAACATGGAGTAGTAAATGAAAAACGGAATGGTGTTGATGCCGTGCGTGGAATACGCCGTGCCGGCGGCAATAAAGGAAGACATCGAGCCGGCTTCGGTGATGCCCTCTTCCAAAATTTGGCCGTCTTTGGCTTCGTGATAATAGAGCAGCGTTTCTTTATCCACCGGCTCGTAAAGCTGGCCGACGTGCGAGTAAATGCCGACTTGACGAAAGAGCGCTTCCAAGCCGAACGTTCGGGCTTCGTCCGGGATGATTGGCACGATGAGCTTGCCGAGTTCTTTATCCCGCAAAAGTTTGGCGAGCAACCGGCCAAACGCCATGGTGGTCGCCGCTTCGCGGTCTTCCGAGCCTTTATAAAATTCTTCAAAAAATTTATCCGGCGGCGTTTTTAACGGCGTGCTTTTCACTCTTCGCGCTGGAACGGAGCCGTTGAGCTGCTTTCTTCTTTCGTGCAGATATTTCATTTCCGCGCTGTCATCGGCCGGCTTGTAAAACGGCAACTTGTCGATCTCTTCGTCGGAAACTGGGATGCCAAAACGCGAGCGAAATTCCCGCAGCTCTTGCTCGTTCATTTTTTTCTGCTGATGCGTGATATTCTTGCCCTCGCCGGCTTCGCCCAGGCCATAGCCTTTGACCGTGCGGGCGAGAATGACGGTGGGCGAGCCTTTATGCTCCGTTGCGGCTTTATAAGCGGCATAAACTTTTTCCGGATCGTGGCCGCCCAGGCGCAATTTCTTGAGCTGTTCATCAGACAGATGCTCGACTAATCCGAGCAACTGCGGATATTTCCCAAAAAAATGTTGGCGAAAATAATCGCCGCCTTTCACGACGTAATTTTGATATTCGCCGTCGACGATTTCGCTCATCCTTTTCACTAGCAATCCCTCCTTGTCTTTTGCCAGCAGCTCATCCCACTCGTTTCCCCAAATGACTTTGATCACATTCCAGCCGGCGCCGCGAAAGACGGTTTCCAGCTCGCGGATGATTTGGCCGTTGCCGCGCACCGGGCCGTCCAAGCGCTGCAAATTGCAGTTCACCACGAAAATCAAATTATCGAGCTGCTCGCGCGCCGCCAGTGTGATCGCGCCGAGAGCTTCCGGCTCGTCGGTCTCGCCGTCGCCCAAAAACGCCCAAACTTTCCCACCTCTGGTTTTTTTCAAGCCGCGATCATCGAGATAATGATTGAAGCGCGCTTGATAAATCGCCATGATCGGACCAAGTCCCATCGAGACCGTGGGAAATTGCCAAAAGTCCGGCATCAGCCAGGGATGGGGATAAGAAGACAAGCCTTTGCTGGGAGGCGCTTCACGGCGGAAATTTTTCAAGAGCTCGACGGAAATGCGCCCTTCGAGAAAAGCGCGGGCATAATTTCCCGGCGTGGCATGTCCCTGGAAATAAATCTGGTCGCCGCTAAAATCATCTGCCGCTGCGCGGAAAAAATGATTGTACCCGACTTCATACAGTGTGGCACTCGAGGCATACGTGGAAATGTGGCCGCCGATGCCGCTTTCCGTGCGGTTGGCGCGTACCACCATAGCCATGGCGTTCCAGCGCACGAGACTTTTGATGCGTCGTTCGATTTCCCGGCTGCCGGGATACGGCGGCTGCTCTTCCACCGGAATGGTGTTGATGTAGGGCGTCTGCACCGTAATCGGCACTTTGATGCCGCGCGAATGCGCATGGTCTTGCAGCTTGCGCAGCAGCTTCACTGCCCGTTCCGGCCCGCCGTTTTGAATGACGTAATCCAGAGACTCCAACCATTCGCGAGTCTCGATTTCTGCCGCCTCGGCTTCGTGATTTTGGTCGTGCTCTTCAACGTGCATGGCAATTTCCTTGTTTGGTTTGAGTCTTTGGTTACTTTTGCACAACGTTCACAGCTTCTTGCAAATTCTTTTTTATTTGCGCCGGCAACGGCGAACGTTTTTCCCGGCGTTCGCGAAATAATTGTCCGGTGATCGCGCCAAAAATGAAAATGATGGAGGAGTAATAAATCCAAAAAACCACGGCGATGCCGAACATATACGCGCCATAAATTCTTTTTAAATTAACGGCATTGGCGATATAAAGCCCGAACAATTCCTTGGCTATTTCCCAAAGCACCGCCGTGGAAAAAGCGCTAATGAAGACGGCCCGGTGATGAAGCCTCTCCGTCGGAACAAAAAAATACATGATGAAAAGCGCGCAAAAGATGATCAGAAAAGAGACAACCCGCAGCGCGAGGTCGCTGAGAACAGTCAGATCGAATCTTTCCAAGAAATCGACGCTGCCGGCAACATCGGCTACGATTTGCAGCGCCGGCAAGATGGTGATTGAAAGCAGAACATAAAGCAGCACGATCAAAACCAGCCCAAAGTCACGCAGCTTGTTGATGATAACGGAGGCGCCGGCATCCACGCGATAAACTTGATTCAATATCGTGCGCATGCTGCCAAAAACCCCGCTCGCGGCGAAAAATAAACCCACAAACCCGGCTACGCCGGCCAGATTTTTGTTAAGCTCAAACTCATCGACCCGGGCAAAAATCAGTTGCTTGACAAAAGCGGCAAAATTCCCAAAAGGTATGACGTGATCGACAAAAGCATTGATCTCATCGACGACGGGCGGTTTTTGCAAGACGAGGCCGATTACTAAAAAAACGACGAGCACGAGCGGAATAATGCACACAAAAAGCGAAAACGACAACCCGCTGGCCATAAAAAATATATTGTGCGCATCGCCGCGCCTGTAGATGCCGCCGAGATAATATTTTAAAAACTCGCGACGAATGTACCGCTTCCAGAAGCGCTTGAGACTGGCGATGATGCTTTTAGCTTTTAACAGACTCATCAGTCAGTTCAATAAATTTTCTCAAGTCATTGTGCAGCAAAAGTTAGAAAAAAATCTGAATTTTATAGCAAAATGATTCTGCCATTAAATCATTCTGCCTGAATTTTTTTGTGCTGTCTATGGCTTGTCCTGGTCGTGTATTTGTACACACAAATTTCGCAAATCTGTGGTCCGTAAATCCGGCTGCCAGACGGGCCGTCTGGGCTACGATTTTACTTCACATAAACCGTTTTGATATTCACAAATTCTTTGATACCGTAATGCGATAGCTCGCGGCCGTAGCCGCTCTCTTTTATACCGCCGAAAGGCAGGCGCGGGTCGGATTTCACCAAGGAATTCACGAAGCAGCAGCCGGCCTCCAGCTCATTCGCCGCAATTCGTTCGCCTTTGGCAACATCGCGAGTGAAGACAGCGGTGCCCAGGCCGAAGACGGTATCGTTGGCAATTTGAATCGCCTCGGCTTCGTCTTTGGCAGCAATGATGGCAGCCACCGGCCCGAACAATTCCTCGTCATACGCCGGCATGCCAGGTTTGACATTGGTGAGCACCGTCGGTGGGTAAAAAGCGCCTTTGCCTTTGGGGACTTCGCCGCCGAGCAAGCACCTCGCGCCTTTTTCAATGCTCTGCCGCACCTGACGATGGAGATCGTCCCGGAGATCGGTGCGAGCTTGTGGCCCGACGGCCGTATCTTCTTGCATGGGATCGCCCATTTTCGCTGCGGCCATTTGTTGAACGAAAAGCTGCTCAAATTTTTCCCGCACCGATTCGACGACGATGAAACGCTTGGCCGCGATGCAGCTTTGTCCGGAGTTGATGAGACGGCTGTTGACGCAGGTGGTGACCGTCGCTTCCAGGTCGGCGTCGGCGAGAACGACATAAGGATCGCTGCCGCCCAGCTCGAGCACGGTTTTTTTGAGCATCTCACCGGCTTTTTTCGCAATGGCTTTTCCCGCCGGCGTGCTGCCGGTCAGCGTCGCCGCTTTAACGAGCGGGTTCTCGATCACGGCGTCCACTTGTTTGCTGCCGATGATGAGTGCACGAAAAAGATTTTCCGGGAAGCCGGCTTGGCGGAAGATGTTTTCAATGGCCAACGCGCATCCCATGACGTTCGAAGCGTGCTTCAACACGCCGGCGTTACCTGCCATGAGATTCGGAGCAGCGAAACGGAACACCTGCCAGAAAGGAAAATTCCAGGGCATGACGGCGAGCACGACGCCCAGCGGCTGAAAGGTGACGAAGCTTTTGCTGGCATCGGTGGCGATGATTTCCGGCTGCAAAAATTTTTCGGCGTTGTCGGCGTAGTAATCGCAAACCCACGCGCACTTTTCCGCCTCGGCTTTGCCGCTGGCAATCGGCTTGCCCATCTCTTGCGTCATTAATTCTCCATACGAACCGGCATGGTCGCGCAAAACTTGGGCGGCCTTTTTCATCAACTTGGTGCGGTGCGCAAAACCCGCCTGCCGCCAATCCAGAAAAGCCGCATGCGCTTTTTCAATGATGCCCTTGACCTCCTGCGGCACCATTTCGGCATAGTTTCTGATTTTTTCGCCGGTGGCGGGATTTATGGATTGGATAGACATGGCTTTCGTCTCCTAAAAATTGTTTTCGGAAACATCGGGCCGAAACCAAGAATATCTGGCTGGCAAACTGCGCGCTGACAAAATCATTTCTGGCGATCAAGCCGGGATTGGGATGTGCTGGGAGGGCTTAACTTTTCTGCTTATTGTAGAGCCTCCACAATTCCGCGAATTGTATGTTTGGAACCGGGTTCACCTGGAGTGAAAAAGTTCGTGGAACGCAACAGCCGACTTCACTGCGAAATGTCTTTTTTAATTTACAACTTTAGCGGATAGGAGTCAAGAGGAACACCCAACATGTTCAGTATAAAAACGAAACCGAACGGCCGCGCACAGGATACGCGGCCGTTCGCATCGTTGTGAGGCGAAAGCCCGTTCAACTGCGGCTTTGCTGCTTTTTGCCGGCCTCGAAGCGTTTCTGCATTTCCTCTGGCGAAACGTCCTCTTTGTGCGTCGCGATCCACCAAGAGTTGCCGAACCGGTCTTTCACGCCGGATTCGCGGTTGCCGTAAAACGTGTCAACCGGCTCCATCAAAGAGACTGCACCGGCTTGAAGTGCACGTTTATAAATGGTGTCGGCGTCGCTGACGTACACATAGAAAGCTCCTGGCATCGGCTTCCACTCACCGCGAGGCTCGGACATCATTACAACCGAGTCGCCGATTCTCACCTCGGCGTGTTTAATGGTTCCATCTTCATTGGTCATGCGCTCGATCTCCGTCGCCGCAAAAACCTGCTGCAAGAAATCGATCAGCTTGTCTGCGCCTTGAACGGCCACGCAGGGCGTGATCGTGTGATATCCCTCGGGAATCGGTTTGACTGCCATAGTTGCTCTCCTTTAATATGCTGAAACCTTTGCAAAGCTCGCCGGGCGGCGATTGCACCGCCCTGATGGAACGGCCCTGCTCGCTCATAATGTAGCGCAAACTATGAAATTTGTATTGGAAAAAATTGACTTCGGAAGCAAAAAATTGTGCAAAAATAGCAAGAATCGGGTTTCCAAACCGATTTAGATTTTGTATTTTAAGGAGTCTTTATAACTGGCCGTGAGAGTATAGCCAAAAGTATTCTCTTGACTACAGACTTCATGTCATTAAGTTAGCGGTTGGCAAAATGTCACGTGCCCCTAAAACGCCGTAGGCGTGAAATGTTTATAGCGTAGTGCCAATTATGTTTTTAAAAACCCCGTAGGGGTGGCATGTTTTACGGTTCGTCTTTATCAAATAAATTCACATGTCACCCACAACGCGGACTCACTATGTCAAGTTAAAAATTGACTTTTTTTAAAATTTTTGATTCACGATGAGATGTCTGGCTCGCTGCGCGAGGAAGAGATTTTCATCGTAACTGATCCGGGTCTTCCACATT
>JBOHQZ010000319.1:0-7274 GCA_050732275.1 bacterium | reverse complement strand
TCTGCGCCATGTCATGAATCTCCTGCCAATCCTGTGCGAGCGTATATTGGCGCGCCTCGCGGCGGTCGTCGAGACGGACAAGGTGAAAGCCATATTGCGTTTTGAGCGGCTCCGAGATTTCGCCGGGTTTCAGCGTTCTGGCGACTTCACGAAACGCCTGTACCTGCAATTGATCCGACTCAAACCAGCCCAGGTCGCCGCCCTTCTCGTTGGACGTTTGGTCGTTTGAATACTTTTTAGCCGCCTCTTCGAAGGAAATTTTGCCGGCGAGTATGTCGTCACGCAACTGGTGAATGAACGTCTCGGTCGCTTTCTCGTCGCTCGCCGAAGTGCTCAAGCGGACCAAAATGTGGCGGGCATTGACTTTTTCGCCGCGACGGTCGATGAGCTGAATGACGTGAAAACCGAACGAGGTGCGCACAACGCCGGAAATTTCCCCCGGCTGCAGGCCAAACGCCACTTCTTCAAATTCTCTGACGAAATCGCCGCGTTGGATAAAGCCGAGCTCGCCGCCTTTGGTGGCCGAGCCGGGATCTTCCGAATAGAGCCGCGCCAGTGTAGCGAAATCTTCACCGCCGCGAACGCGCTGAAGCAGCGAGTCGATTTTCGCTTTGGCTGTGGTCACGGCGGCATCCCCGGGCGCAATATTCACCAGGATATGGCTGAGGCGAACCGAAGCCTTGACACCCGGCAGACTGTCCTTATGGACTTGATAAAACTCTTCCACTTCGCGGCGCGAAGTTTTGACCTCGCGAAACATTTTTTGCTGCAGCGTCCGCACCAACAAGCCTTCTTCCACATTCTCCCTAAATAAGCGACGAATTTTGCGCATCGGCTGCCCGTAATATTCCTCGAGTTTCTCTTCGGAGCCGAGCTGCTCGACCATATATTTAAGCCGCTCTTCCAGGACTTGATCAACCTGGCGCTGATCGACCGTAACGCTGTCTTCTTTCGCTTTGGTAAAAAACACTTTTTGGGCAATCAGGCTTTGCAGCGCATTTTCACGAAGCTCGCTGAATTTATCCGGATGCTTGCGCGGATCGATGCCCATTTGCATGGCCGTGGAATACGTGTATTGCAACAATTCCGATTGCAGGATGATCTGATCGTCAACCACGGCGACGACCCGGTCGATCACTTCCTGGCCTCGCGCCGGCAGCATCGTGACAAATACCGCCCAAAGGGAAAGGAACAGAACACTAACGGCTTTACAACGCAGGAAAAAGCTTTGTACGGTTCGCATAAATATCCTTAGTTTTTTGCAAAATTTCATTTAACCAGACTATCGCCCTTGCGGGCGGCTGGTGGCTCGCGCAAAAATGGCTTCAATGGACAGGCTGTCCAACACGAACAGGTTTTTTTCGATCACGGCGCTGTTTTTATATTCGACCAGCAATTGTTTGTATCGTTCCTGGCGTTTCTCGCTTTGAATTCTCGCCACGATTTCTTCCCGCACCGAAGCCAGAGGCCGGAGCGAGCCGATCTCATACTTTTCGATCATCTTGAAAATATGAAATAAGTTTTCAAGCTGAATCGGGCGTGAAACGGCGCCCGGTATCATCGTAAAAACCGCGCTGGCTATCGCCGGCTCCGTCTCTTTTTCCGTTAAATACAAATCCCAATCGGCGCTGTCACCGGTGTCATAGTGCTGCGCCATTTGCAAAAAGTCAACGCCTTGCCGCAAGGCCGCCACTAGAGAATCTGCCCTCTCCTTTTTTCCAACTTTGAGACACCACACGCGGAATTCTTTCGTGCTGCGAACGAAATTTTGACGGTTGTCATCGTAGTATTTTTCAATCTCGTCTTCCGAAAGCGGGAACGGCTTGTTCAGCTCCTGCTCCAAAAGCATATTCACCACCAGCTCGCGCTCGACGCGGCGCAATTGGCGGCGCACGCTTTCGTCTTGATCCAGCCGCCGGCGCTTGGCTTCCTGAAAAAGAATTTGCGAATCCGTCCAGAGCGTGACGTAATCTTGCAGCTCGCTTTTGGTGACGCGGCTCCGGAACTGCAGCGGAATTTCGTTAGCAAGATCCACCACCGTCAGCGTCTCAGAATCGACGCGCACGACGACTTCTTGCGGACTTTGCTGCCGCTGGCAAGCAAAGAAAAAAAGGCTAAAAAAATGCAAAGCTAAAAAGAATGATGTCCGCAATGTTTTGCGATTGCCGATTAGCGCGGCGAGAGTCAAATCTTCACCAAGAGGCGAAAAGAGGCAACGCTTTCGCCAAGGGAAAAATGGGCTGTCCTTCATCGATTTTACTTCTCTCCTAATTTTTCTTCCGTCACCAAGCTTCTCAAGAACTTCAAAGTCAACGGCAAGGCCTTTTGCGGTTTAGGCACGGGCAAGCGAAAGCCCAAGTCCGGCCGCTGGATGAACTCAAATGGCGCCGCCGCGCGTTGCATCATTGAACCAACCCACTGTTTCATCGGTTCCCCCTTGCTTGGACGCCCGTTCTCCGCAAAAATCCCCACACTTTGCCGCATGGTAATTTGCAAGCGTTTCAAACCCAGCGCGGTTCCGAGCAATTTCAGATTCGCCAGGCCCAACAAGTTTTCCGCCGCTTCCGGCAACCGGCCAAAACGGTCGGCTAATTCATCCTGCACGGCCGCAATATCGGAAAGCTTTTTGGCTTCAGCAAGCCGCCGGTAAATGGCGACGCGCTCCGCCGGCATTTCGACATAGCCATCCGGCAAATAGGCATCGCCATCCAACTCAACCCGGCACTCTTCTTTTTTCTCCGCTACGGCCGCAATGGCCTCTTGCGGGAACTCTTCCAAGCGCGCCTCCTGCACCGCCTCTTCGAGAATTTTGCAATACAGATCGAAGCCGAGCGAATCGATGAACCCGCTCTGCTCCGCACCGAGCATATTGCCGGCGCCGCGAATCTCGAGGTCGCGCATCGCAATTTGAAAACCACTGCCCAAATCCGTGAACTGCTCGATGGTCTCCAGGCGCTTGATCGCCTCGGTCGTCAAGTTGCGAATCGGCGGGATCACGAGATAACAAAAGGCTTTGTGATGGCTGCGTCCGACGCGGCCGCGCAATTGATAAAGCTGCGCCAGGCCAAAACGATCGGCGCGATTGATGATCATCGTGTTGACGTTGGGCATGTCGATGCCGGATTCGATGATCATCGTCGCGACGAGCACGTTAAACTTGCGGTCCATGAAATCCAAGATCGCCTTCTCCAGCTCGTGCTCGTTCATCTGGCCGTGCGCCACGCCAAATTCAACTTCAGGGATCACACGCTGCAGCAAATCCACCATGCGGTAAATCGAGCTGACACGATTGTGCACGAAAAACACCTGGCCGCCGCGATGCACCTCGCGAAGAATCACTTGCCGGATCAAATCGCGATCGAACTGCACGATCTCCGTGTGAACCGGCAAACGATCCTTCGGCGGCGTGTTGATGTTGGACATGTCGCGCACGCCGAGCAGCGACATGTGTAGCGTGCGCGGAATCGGCGTGGCGGATAGCGTTAGCACATCGACATTGACGCGCAGCTCTTTGAGGCGTTCTTTGTGCTTCACGCCAAATCGTTGCTCTTCATCAACCACCAGCAAGCCGAGGTCTTTGAACGCCACATCTTTGGAGAGCAAACGATGCGTGCCGATGACGACGTCCACCTCGCCGGCCTTGAGTCTTTCGACGATGCGCTTTTGCTCAGTGGCGGAACGAAAACGCGAGAGCGCTTCGACTTGCACGGGATATTTGCGCAGGCGCTCGCGAAAGGTGTTGTAATGCTGTTGCGCTAAAATCGTCGTCGGCACCAGTACCGCGACCTGCTTGCTGCTCTGCACCGCTTTGAACGCGGCGCGAATCGCGACTTCGGTTTTGCCGTAGCCGACGTCGCCGCAAACCAGGCGATCCATCGGATTGTCGCTCTCCATATCACGCTTGACTTCATCGACGGCGCGCGCTTGGTCCGGCGTATCTTCGTAAATAAAGGAAGCTTCAAGCTCTTTTTGCCAATACGTATCTTGAGGAAATGAAATGCCCTTTTGCGCCTTACGCGCCGCATAGAGCTTGATGAGATCGCGCGCGATGTCTTTGATCCGTTTCTTCGTCCGCTTCTTCAGTCGCTCCCAATCCGGCGCGCCGAGCTTGTGAACTCGCGGCGCCAGGCCGTCGCGCGAGCTGTATTTCTGTACGCGATCCATTTTTTCGAGCGGGACAAAGAGCTTGTCCTGATCCTGATACTGAATGACCAGGCACTCGCGCTCGAAGCCGCCGGCGGCAATCTTTTGCAAACCTTGATAAACGCCGATGCCGTGATCCACATGCACGACGTAATCACCGCGCAAGAGCGTTTTGAGCTGGCGGAAAGTCAGCCCGTCTTTATAACGCCGCCGCTGGCGTGTACGCCGAACGCGGCCATAAAATTCGTGATCGGTGTAAACCGCCAGGCCGAGCTGCGGCAACTGAAAGCCGCCGTGCAAGCCGGCCGCGATGACGTGCAATTCGGAAAAGTTGAACTCGCGCTCTTCAAGCAGATCTTTGAGGCGCTCGCCGTGCGCCGGCGATTCGCAAAGAAAATAAAGCTGCGCCGGCGCGTGCTGCTCGATGAATTTTTCCATATCGCGGCGCAAAACGGCAAGATCGCCGTGAAACGACGGTTGCGGTTGCGCCGCGCAATCGATCACCGTTTTCGCTGGCTCCGCTTGCACGGTTGGAAAAGCAATCCGTGTGAAGCGCTTGAAAGGGGCAAAAAATTCTTCCAACGCCTCGTTCTTGAAAGTATCGCCTTCTTCCTCCGGCAGCCACTCTTCGTCGCGGCCATTCATCGAAGCCTCTGCTGAAGCCTTCAGCGCCACAGCCATTTGCTCGGTTTGAAAAAAACAGGCAACAGTTTCGTCCGCGAGATAATCCAGCAACGAGGCCGGCGAATTTTCACCCTCGGCGGGTAGCAGGCTTTGCGGATATACAAAAATTTCTTGCAGCGTGCTCTGCGAGCGCTGCGTGGCCGGATCAAATTCCCGAATCGACTCAATGGTGTCACCCCAAAATTCGACGCGCAGCGGCAGCGGGCGGGAGAAGGGATAAATGTCGATGATGCCGCCGCGCACGCTCATTTCGCCCGGCACTTCGATCATCGGCTGGCGCACGAAATCCATCACGGCCAATTGTTCAACAACGGTGGAGAACGGCAGCTCCTCGCCAACTTGAAGATGCAGCTTTTGCCCCGTAAGGCTGGACGGCGACCGCAGCTCCACTTGCAGCGCATGAACGTTCGCCACGACGATGAACGGCGTTTTCGTCGTTGTACCAGTCCCGTTCGCTGCCGTCTTCAAACCCAATAACCGTTCGACGACCTCGAGCTGTTGCGACGTGGCGTGCGTCTCGTGATGTCCCCACGGCAAAAGCTTTGCCGGCGGGAAAAGCGTGGCGGTGCCTTCCGGCAAAAGCGCGTCCAGCTCGTCTTTAAACCGCTCAGCCTGATCGACAAAAGGGAACAAGCAGAGAAAAGGCTTGCCGGTTCGCTCGAACAGCAACGCCAGCAGCGCTGCCGGCAACGAGCCAGGAGCGTTGCGAACCACCACTTCATTGTCTATCTTCGCGGCCGCAAGAATGGCCTGGAAAAACGGTGCAGAACCGAGCTGCTTCTTTATCGCATCCAAAGACATAAAATCACAAAAACCGAATCATCCTGATTCATATAATTAATATTTATTTTATCAAAAAATTTAAAACACAAGACGCAAAAACTGTAAAACAGGAATGCCATTCCGAAGGGCTACTTATTTATAATATAAGATATTGCCCGCTAAATACAAAAAGGATTCTTTCAGAATGACGGGGTTGTTTTTATTTTTTGTGAGCCTTCAAGAAATCAGCGCCTGCCGGACGAACCCGCCGGCCTGGGCCAACCGCCGCCGCGCCTCTTCGGCATCGACGCCGGCAAGGATCATCACCGCAGCGGTTTTGACGTGTCCCTTCGCCTGCGTTAGAACACGACCGGCTTCTTCGTAGCTCACGCCGGTTACCAGCATGACCGTCCGCTTCGAGCGCTCCTCCAATTTCTTTGAAGTCATCTGCAAATCGACCATCATGTTCTCGTAAACCTTGCCGAGGCGAATCATCGCGGTGGTCGTGAGCATATTGAGCACGAGCTTGGTGGCAGTGCCGGCTTTCATGCGCGTCGAGCCCATCACCACCTCCGGCCCGACGACCGGGCAGATCGCCACGTCAACCGGAATGGAAAGCTCAGAACGCGGATTGCAAATGAGATAAACCGTCTTCCCTCCCACTTCGCTGGCTTTAGTCAGAGCGCCGAGCACGTACGGTGTCCGTCGACTGGCGGCAATGCCGCAAACGACATCTATCGCCGCAAAACCGTGATCGAGTAAATCTTTGGCGCCCTGTTCGAAAACATCTTCAACACCTTCTTGCGAGCGGACGAGCGCTTTGTAGCCGCCGGCGATGATGCCTTGTATCATTTCCGGATCGGTGCCATACGTCGGCGGGCATTCCGAGGCATCAAGCACGCCAAGACGACCGCTCGTGCCGGCGCCGACATAAAACAGCCGTCCGCCAATTTTGAAGGCCGCGACGATCAGCTCGACAGCCGCAGCGATATATGGAATCTCACCGGCAACAATGTCGGCAATTTTGCGATCTTCGTTGTTGATGAGCTGCAAAATCTCAATGGTGGATTTTGCATCGATCTCCATCGTCGCGGGATTGCGCGACTCGGTGATCAGGTCTTTGATTTCGTCAAATACTTGGCGGCTCATATTCGGGAGATCAGTTTATCATATTCAGAATGTGGACCAACCCAGAACCAAATTACTTCATCATTACAACTTCTCCGGATCAAGAATAAGCGTATGGCCAGCGCGATATTCAGCGCATGCTTCATCAGCCGATTGCGCTAGCAAGTCTTCAGAATTGGCAAAAGCTTTTTGCCAACGCAGCTCAGAAGCCAATTCGGCAAATATCCAGTTGGCTAAAATATTTTGCTCATGCTCGGGAAGCTTGGCGGCTTCATCAAAGGCTTTCGATAAAAGCTGGGTCATTGTTGTATCCTTGATTAAATTCAAGATTTCATCAAACAGACACTTCAATATAAGAAATGTTCGCTTGCACTGCAAAACATTTGCTCAGCATTTTTTCTTTTGCTGAATTGCGTAACTCGGTGAGGAGATATTTGGTTTCATCAAATATTTTCGGCTCTTTGCGATTACAGATATGGGAGTGGGGGTTCTTGCGGCTTTAGGCAATCGTTTCATGTTCCGGCAGCGACGTCTTGCTGGGCATCGACTTTTCCGAG
>JBOHQZ010000318.1:0-7283 GCA_050732275.1 bacterium | reverse complement strand
CGCGAAGACGATGACGTCGCCGAGGAAGTGGCTAAAATTATGCGAGAAGATGGCATTGAGGTGTTGCTGGAAACGGCTGCGCTTCGCGTTGAAAATTCTGCCGACGACAAAATTAATTTGACAGTGCGTACATCCAACGGAGAGCGAACGCTGACCGGCTCGCATTTGCTCGTTGCCGCCGGTCGAGTGCCCAACACCGACCGGCTCAACTTGGCCGCCGCCGGAGTCGAAATCGACAAAAGAAGTTTTGTCAAAGTTAATGAGAAGTTGGAAACCAGCGTGCCAGGCATCTACGCACTCGGCGACGTGAAAGGCGGACCGGCGTTCACACACATCTCTTATGATGATTATCGCATCATTCGAGACAATCTTCTCAAGAAAGGCAATGCCACCATCGCGAACCGTTTGGTGCCGAACACGGTTTTTATCGATCCGCAGCTCGCCCGCGTCGGATTGAGCGAAGCCGAAGCGCGAGCGCAAGGCCGCAACATTCGCGTGGCGAAAATTCCTATGAGCTACGTGGCGCGCGCATTGGAAGTGGACGAATCGCGCGGCTTCATGAAGGCTATCGTCGACGCCGATTCCAAACAAATTCTCGGCTGCGCCGTTCTCGGCATCGAAGGCGGCGAGCTAATGTCAATGTTGCAGATCGCGATGATGGGCAAAGTTCCATACCCCGTTTTGCGGGAGGCGATCTTTGCGCATCCGACTTTGGCGGAGGGAATGAATACTTTGTTTATGACATTGGAGGGTTGAGACGATATACAAACATGCCCTGCAAAATATTTGTCATGTTTCAGAACTTGACTTTGAATGAAGCATTGCGTATTTTTAAGCATTGCCTTGATAAACCAAACGTGCAAGGGTTACAAGTTGAGGGCAAAACTAAACGCTTTATGAGCTATCAAACATGAACCCAACATTTTTGCGTGCAGAAGAACTCGGCATCCGGCTTGAAATCGTTGGCGGCCTTCCAATTTGGGAAAGCTTTCCTCTATATAGGCATCAAAAAGCCATCGACCAAATTCGTGATACGATTGAAAAACTGCCGCAATCAGACGCAAACTGCGCGTGCATTCATATTGCTGATGTGTATGTCAGCTTTCCCGACGGGTCGGTGAAACGTCCGGATATTGCGATTTTTTGTCGAGAGCCGGAAGAGCAGGACGAAATGATCACGTTGATTCCGGAAGCGGTGATCGAAGTCGTCAGCAAAGGGTACGAAGCCAAAGACCTTGAGATTGGTCCCCGTTTTTATCTCTCGCAAGGCGTGAAAGATGTGGTGGTGTTCGATCCTTACACGCTACTGGTGCTCCACGTGCGTCGGGATGGCGTTGCACGACGCGTTTCGCCGGTGCAGATAAATCTTGAATGCGGCTGTTGCTGCACGGTTTGATCAATACAGCTTCATCAACTCGGCATTTCGAAAATAGTGCTTCACAATCTTCTCCGCCTTGAATCCCTGCGTCGCCATTACCGCTGCGCCGATTTGGCACAGCCCGACACCGTGGCCCCAGCCCGCGCCGTGCAGGATGAAGCGAAGGGGCACTCCTTTTTCATCACGTTCGGTGTGAACGACGAAGGCGGAAGAATACAAATGACTTTTTGAAAGCCACCGCCGAATCTCCAATTCTTTTCCAACCACCACAGTCTTTTCAGAGCCAACAATTTTCAGTTTGATGATTCTTCCCGAAGGCCCGCGTTGCACCGGCACAAGATCGATAAGCGTGCCGAAATTGATTCCGGATTTTGCAGCAAGAATTTCTTCAAGCTCTTCGCGCTCGTAACGCGCCTTCCAGCGAAAAAAGTCCGTCGTCTCCTGATCGAACGAGGGGAGAATTTGTCGAAGAATACTCGCGTCGTTGGTGTTGCAATACGCTTCCGGCGAGGAGAGAATCCACTGCTCTGCCTGCGACTCGGAAATGATATGCGAGTATTGAACCGGCGCGTCCGATATCGGCTGGAGATAAGGCACGGCCGTATCTTCCCACGCATTTTCAAACGACTCGCTGATGCCACCACAAGACTTAGAAAAGCGCGCGTCACAGATTTCATCGTCATAAACCAAAAACACGCCGCGCGTATCATCAACAGCCTGCGCCGCTGCGGCTGAAATGATTTTCGAGATGCCTTGATAGCGTTGGCAATGATCGTCGGCGCAAACCTCGAAGTCGCGATGATCCTCACGATCATACCAGCGAATGATTTCATCGCCGGACTCGAACGATCGGCGCGAGGGCTTATCAACGTTCTTGAATTTCTTTTGCCGTTCCAACATCGCCACCAACCAGCTTCGTGAGGTGATGGCGTGGGCTTTGAGCAACTCGATTGGCGCTTCCGCGCTCATCTCCGAAGAGATCACACTCTTAAGATATGCTTCAACCGGAATCTCGTTAATCGCCGTGATGGTGTCGTCATCACGCCGCAAGAACCGCAGCCTACCCTCGAAAGTTTGATCTTCTTTGCGTTCCCAGTGGAACTTAACTCCGATTATCACATCACGAAGCGTGAACGTTCCGTTGGAAATCGGCGCACATAAGATTTCTTTGCCACGCGCGATTTCTTTGCCGCTCGCATCGGTCATGACGAGCTGGTCGGATGCAACTGCAATTCGAAATTCTCCATCCAGGCGCGCGCCGGCATTGATCGAAAATAATCCCGTCAATACACCTGTGGCAACGGAACGGCCTTCGTAGATGCCGATGGAGATGGTGGGTTCGCGATCAAGCATTATCGAATGCATAATTTATATCAAGGCAATGTGAAGAATTTTACCAATGGATAAAAGCGGCCAACGGATGCTCAAAAGAACGGCAAAAAGCTGCTTTCGATTTTCTAAATCCGTTGGCAGCCTTTATCCGTTGGTGCAATTGCTTTCATGATAAAGTTTATTAGCACAGTGGGATTCAAACGAGCAACATTTTCCTGATCATCTTCTCATCCCAGCTCACTTCCCGATAAATCGCCTCGATCATATTGGCATCCACCGTGTTAAAATCTTTCTCCACTGGCGTAATAATCAAACCGCCCATATCGACCGAGGCAGGGCTAATGACCACTTTATCGTCGCCTTCTTTAAAGAAAACCTCGGGACGGTGCTTGCGGCGTGGGAAGAGAATTACGCGCCACTGCGGCGTGTTATAGTTGCAAATGATATTGATTTTCGGCTCGTCCGCAATATTGAGAATCGCCTTCATTTTCGTGAGCTGGTGGCGAACAATTCGTGTGACACTTTCGATATTTGTTCCTTCAAAGACGATGATGGCGCGTCCCAAATCTCTCAATAAGAATATAGCAACGCCGTCGATCTCGTCGACACCATCGCGACGTTGAGCCTGCGCTGCGTCCTGCTCGATAGGAATCTTCCCAGCCGGCGCGATCTGAAAGTGTATATGATCTGGCGCCGATGCGCCGCATTGGGCGCCGTTATAAAAAACCGTGAATTTAGGGCTTAAATCGCGCGCGAGCCGCAAAAAGGCGTCAAGATACGGATCGATGAGCTGCGGAAGATGTTTGAGATGTGAGACCGTGTAATGCGCCGGAAAGATCGGCATTGGATTGCAGAGCACGAGAAAATCATTTTCGTACAACACACCTTTTTGCTCGGGCGGAAGATGATCGACGCAGAGAAAGCATCGGCGTGAATTTATGGACTTCGCATCCACCTTGGCGCCGGTGCTGACGATGCGCTTGGGATTGAACTGCAGCCATGCTGAAAAAGTGTTGCACTTCACTTCGCGGAACTGAACGTGCTGAAGCGAGGCATATCCGTCTGCTGCCATCGGCCAAAGCATTTTTTGATTTTCCAAAAGCTGCAGCGCGAGATCAGCCAAAGATATTGAGCTTGAAGAGTGATATTCAGCAAAAATTCTATCGTTGATGGAATTCACGGCGGCTTATTTTTCCTCCCGATTCATGCGTTGTCGCGCCATGATCTCGATCGTGCGGAGGCGATCTTTGTAGAGATCGTGGCGATTGAGCTTTTCAATGGGGAGCGCCGCATCGGTGTTGCCCTCCCAGCGGCGGCAGAGATAAATCGGCTCGTAGATTCTGCCGATTTGATGCTCGCGCGAGAGGCGCAAGGCAATAGCGTAATCTTCGCCGTAACTCACGTTCGGCAGCAAAAATTTTCGCACCAGCTCGGTTCGAAAGGCGCGCGGCGCGCCGAGACCGTTGATGCGCAGCGCATTGTTGTGGCCGTTTTCCGGCGTCCACTCGCGGTGATCGATCACGCCTGGGGGAATTTCCTGCAAATCAAAATTCACCAATTTATAAGAGCCGATGACCATCGCAAAGTCGCCGCGCGCAAATTCGTTCACGACTTTTTGCAATGTCTGCTCATCCGAATAAATATCGTCCGAATCGAGCTGCACGGCGAATTGGCCGCAGTGCTCGGAGAGCAGCGCTTCGTTCCAGCAGCCGCCGATGCCCAAATCATGGCGCGCCGGGACGAGGTGCTTCACGCGCTTGTCCTGCTGCGCGATTTTGGCAAGTAAGACCGTCGTCCCATCAGTCGAATGGTTATCGACAACGATGACGTTGAAAGAAAAATCGGCTTTTTGCTTCAAGGTACTTTGCACGGCGTCGGCAACAGTTTTGACGCGGTTACGCACTGGAATAATCACACTCGCTTCAACCGGAGAATTTGCTGTTGCCGGCGGAATTGGCTTGAAGTTTGGCGCCAAATAAGCGCCGATATTTTTCAGATATTGGGTAGCCACTTGTTCCATCTCTTTTTGTACCGTTTGATTACGCGGGTCAACGTAATCAAACAGCTTATCGCCGCTTTTCCGAACGTCGGTTTCCGTTTTCGTGTAGAGAAACTCCTGAATATGAAATACCGGCCGGTCGATGGAAACTTTGAGCCGCAGATCATACAATCCCGCCCATTGCACTTCGGGGCAAGAGCCGTGTTTCTTCACAGCCTCTCGAATTGCCTCCGTCGAAAAAAGCATCAGCGTGCCGAAGTCGAAGTTGTCACGAATGCTGCCGAGCTGATAATCGTTCAGTGGATGCTCGGCGCGCGCACCAGTTTTCACTTCGTAGAAATCCGAATAGGCCAATCCGGCGCCAGTTTGCTGTGCAATATCAACGAACCGCTCCAGCGCGGCTTGTCCAAGCGTGATCTCTTGGGCCTGATTGACGAACAGCAGATAATCCGTATCGAAATGTTCAGTAATTTGATTTATCAACATACCGGCTGTAAGCGAACTAGCCTGCACTGATTCGCATTTGGGGTGCGAAGCGACGTAGCCGCTTTTATTGACGACAATGATTTTTTGAACGAGAGGAGAATCGCTAAACTCGCGCAAGGTTCGCCCAAAGTAATCTTGCGGAGAATGGGGAAGCACAACCGTGAGGCGCATGGGATTTTCCAGTTTTGTTTGAATTAACTTTGTCGTTGCTTGTTCAATATAACAAGAGAGAAGCTACTTGTCAAGTCTATTGCAGCGCAAGAGCTGGCAAACTTTTTCGTTGTAATTGACTGAATTTTTGTTTAATTTAATCGCGGTCAACTTTTACTCTCTGGACTTTTACTCCACACGAATCGCCGGCCACGCGATCAATTTGATGGTGTGAATTTTTGTTCAAAGGAGGCAAGTATGATTAGGGCTATCGCGATTATTCTGCTTATCTACGGCATCGTTGGCATTGTGGGGACTTTCGTGGTCTATGGCGCGCTCAAAAAACCGTTGCAAAGATTGCGTGAGCTCTTGCAACTTCTGGCCAAGAAACTGGATCAGAGCGGCGATCATACGAAAACAGCAGGCGATTGGATCAACAAAGTCAGTCCGATTTTGCAAAAGGTTGCCGATCTGCTGGCAAAAATAGTCGCCGTCATTCGCGAGGTTGCCCAACGCTTCGGCGAAGCCGCGGGATTGCTCAAAAGTATCGAAGCGGCGCTGGATGCCGTCAAAGTTCCGGCGCTCGCCTTTCAGACCAAAACACTGAACCTGAGCTTTGGCGCAACCGTCATCACCAGTATCAGTCTTGAGAAATACGAAATCGATATTACACCCGGATTATCAGGCGGCAATTTTACTTTGTATGGCCCGCCAATTACCCTCGGCACGACGACGGTCGGCCTCAATCTTGGCCAAGTCCCCGTGGTCACGGGCATCACCGTGACCAATGTTTATCCATTGCAGCCGGTGGGCGATGTATTTCACGCCGTGGGCGATAAAGTCGAAGCGGCGCAAGAAAAAATTGACGGCGCGGGCGACCGCGTTGACAATGTGAAGGACCGCACGCTCGAAGCGAAAGAAAACGTGGAAAAGACGTCGGAACGGTTGCGGGACTTTGCCCAAAAGCTGGAAGAAGCGAGTCAAGACGTCAAGGAGATGAGCGAGAACAAATTGCTCGCGCTCATTCCCGCATTGGCTTTAGGATATTTCGGGCTGATCCATCTGGCGTTTGCGCTCACGGGATTGGCTTTGTTTTTCGTATAGCCAATCTTCCCTTTAAATATCAACACAACTATTCAAGTAACCATCCGGACGCTTCGTGTTTTGAACAAATTTGTTTGCAAAACAACTGCCATACTCGCGCAAAAGGCGTCCGGACGGTGAATATGTTTATAATCTCCACAAGTACGAGGCTTTGGCAAAAACCCCTCTTTGCGTTTCGATAAAGCGGTTCCGCGAGATCAAGACGTCGTTTTCAAAATAATTTTTTTCGTAAAGCGAGCCATAGCCCAAGTGCATGACTGTTCCGGGGATATACGTGAAGGAAGCGAGAAAGTCGGTCAGCAAGCGTTTGCGAAAGGAGTTGTGCTCGGCAATTCCCCGAAAGAAAAGAAAACGGTTCAATTGATAAGTCAGCCTGCCGCGCCAAATTTTCACGTCAAAAATTTTTTCAGAATTGCTGTCACGAAAGAGGTCTGAATATCTGAAGTTGAGATTAGCGTTCAGCTTTTCCGATGGCTGATACGTCACGCTCGCTGACGCATCGCTGCCTTTGCCCTGAAACGGGTCGCTCGAAAAGCGGATGGTTTTGCCGTAACGAGAAGAAAAACTGAGCGCGAGCTGTTTGGTAAGTTGGCTGCTGCCGGAAACGCTTACGCCGCTGGTTTTGAACTTTTCTCCCAAAAAGATTTCGGTGGAATAATTGGCGCGAAAAGAGACGTTGGCGTTCCGCTTCAAGATAAATTGCAGGGAAAAAGCGTTGTCGGTTTCATAAAGATCGCTGGGTTTGTCTTTGACTTGCGCGCTAAAGAGACTTGGAGCGATTCTGCGGATGAAGCCGGATTTCGGATAAAATTTCGGCGTAACGGCGGCGCGAAG
>JBOHQZ010000317.1:0-7285 GCA_050732275.1 bacterium | reverse complement strand
TGCGCGTGATACCATAAACGTCACAGTCATTTTCGTGAACGATCCGCCGGTTATTTCTGCCATACCAGGGTTGAATTTCGACGAAGACAAGTCATTGCTCTACCCCATTCCCAATTGGTATCCGTTCGTCACCGACAAAGACCATGCCGATAGCACCCTCGCCTTTGCAGTGGTTGCGGGCAGAAAAGTCAGCGCCTCCAAGAATGGCAACAACTTTCTTTTCTCGGCTCCGGCGAATTGGTTTGGCAAAGACACGCTGCAACTGACCGTCACCGACCCCGGCAAGCTCGCCAACACCACGGCGCTGCTGGTCACCGTCAATCCGGTCAACGACGCGCCGACGATCACCGGACTTCCTGATTCTTTGGTGTTTAAAAAAGGCAGTTCCGTTCAACTCAAACTCTGGGACCATGTCGAGGATGTCGAAACGCTGGACCGCCAGTTGACTTACTCGTTCTTGACGAGCAACTCTTTATTGCTGAAGAGTTTCGACCACACCACCGGCGTGTTGGTTTTGACCGCGCCGCAGTTTCACGGCCGGGCCCAGCTCTTCATCAACGCCAGCGACACCAAAGCCGGCGCGCAAGACACCGTTGCGGTTCGCGTCGAATTGCCGACCGGCGTGGCCTCGCCCCGCAAGGCGGGGTTGCCAACCGCATTTCAATTATGGCCCAATTCGCCGAATCCATTCAATCCCGGCACGACGATTCACTTTGACACGCCGCATGCCGGCAGAGTCAAGCTGGCGGTTTATACCCTGCGCGGCGAGCTGGTGCAGACCCTCGTCGATGGCGAGCTGGCCGCCGGCGCTCATCAGATTCGTTTCGACGGCCGTAATCTGGCCTCGGGCATTTATTTTTATCGAATGGAAACGGGCTCGTATATCATGACGCGCAAAATGCTTTTGCAAAAATAGTCGGATGAAAGAGAGCCAACGGATTTAAAAAATTTCCGTGAGAGTTCATTTCCGTGAGCGATATTACAAATTTTACTTGTATTCAACCGAAAAAAACTGGAAATTATAATATGCAAGCTTTGATTTTGGCTGGCGGGTTGGGGACACGTTTGCGATCCGTGGTCAACGACAAGCCGAAGCCGATGGCCGCAGTGAGTGACAAGCCTTTTATCGAATATCAAATCGAGTTTTTGAAACGCTATGACATCAACCATTTGATTCTCTGCGTCGGCTATCTTTACGAACAAATTCAAAACTATTTCGGCAACGGCGGGAAATGGGGCATCAGAATCGATTATTCTATCGAGAAAGAGCTGTTGGGCACGGCCGGCGCTTTGAAGCAGGCGCAATCGTTTATTGATGAGACTTTTTTGGTTTTGAATGGCGACACCTACTTCGACATCAACCTGAAAGATCTCATCAAATTTCATCAACGAAAAAATGCCGAACATGACAGCATCGGCACGTTAGCGTTGACCGCGATCCAAGACGCCAGAAATTTCGGCGCGGTCACCATTGACGCCGAGCATAAAATTTTGCGCTTCGAGGAAAAGGCCGAGCGGGCCGAGGCTTCCAAGCTGATCAACGCTGGCATTTATGTTTTGGCGCCGGAAATTTTGCAGCACATTCCGTCTGCACAAAAAGTTTCATTGGAGAAAGAGACGTTTCCGGCTCTTTTAAATCAAGGGCATCGGCTGTTTGGGTATGAGACCACGGGCTACTTCGTCGACATCGGCACCCCGGCCGGATACCAGGGATTCCAACAATATATCTCAGGGATGCGATCATGATCATTCGCAGCAAGGCGCCGTTGCGCATCAGCTTTTCCGGCGGCGGCACCGAAGTTTCGCCCTACAAAGACGAGTACGGCGGCGTGGTTTTGAGCGCGACCATCGACAAATATGCTTACGGTTCGCTGCGCCTGCGTGACGACCGCAATGTCGCGGTGACCTCGCTCGATTACGACATCGTGGCCAAATACAACCTCGACACTGAGATGAATTACGACGGCGAGCTGGATTTGGTGAAAGCCGTGATCAAAAATTTGAACAAGGGCTACAAGCAAGGGTTTGATTTCTTCATTCACAGCGATGCGCCGCCCGGATCGGGTTTAGGCTCGTCCTCGACCATGGTGGTCGCGCTCATCGGGCTGCTCAAGCATTGGCAGAGCCTGCCGTTGACCAATTATGAGATTGCCAGTCTCGCTTATCATATCGAGCGCGAGGATTTGGGCATTAAGGGAGGAATGCAGGATCAATACGCCGCGACTTTTGGCGGTTTTAATTTCATCGAATTTGGCCCCGGCCCCGGGCTTTCGAACATCGTGGTCAATCCGTTGCGGATCGATGCCGGCGTCATTAACGAGTTTGAATACCGCTTGCTCCTGTGCTATACGGGACGAACCCGCTTGTCGGCCAACATCATTACCTCGCAAGTCGACGCTTATACGCGGAAAGAGGGAGAAGTGCTCAAAGCGATGGAGGAACTGAAGAAAATCACCATCGAGCTGAAGAACGCGCTGCTGCAAGCGCGTCTGGATGATTTTGGCCGGTTGCTGCACGAGGCGTGGATCAACAAGAAGAAAATGGCCAAGCAGATCACCAACGATACGATCGATGCGCTTTACGAAGCCGCCAGAAAGCACGGCGCGCTCGGCGGCAAGATTCTCGGCGCCGGCGGCGGCGGCTATTTGCTGCTGTACTGCGAGTTCGACAAGAAGCACGTCATCGCGGAAGAATTGGAAAAACTGGGCGGCCAGTTCGTGGGGTTTACATTCGACCATTGTGGACTGCAAACGTGGGAAGTAAGATCTTAGTTCGTAGTAGTGCCTTCAGGCACCTTACTTGGAATTTAGAAAGCGCTTAAACAACAAAGCTTTTACTCATTTTTGACGTCTTGCGCCTGAAGGCTACGCCCATAGGGCGCTACTACAAACATCAGGAGTGATGCTCAACCGCTGCGTTTTTCTTGATCGCGATGGCACTATTAATGAAGAAGTAAATTACCTCAGCCGTCCCGATCAACTTCGCTTGATTGCCGGCGCCGCTGAGGCGATCAAGCGGTTCGAGCAAGCCGGATTGAAAGTCGTCATCGTCACCAATCAAGCCGGCATCGCGCGCGGCTATTTCTCCGAGCCGGCGCTGCAGCAGATTCACCTGGAATTGGAAAAAATGCTCCGTGCGCAAGACGCGCACATTGATGCCATCTACTATTGCCCGCATCATCCGACCGCAGGGATTGGGGTCTACAAAATAGATTGCAACTGCCGCAAGCCGAAACCGGGCCTGCTGGAACGAGCGGCCCGCGAGCTGAACCTTGACCTTAACCGATCTTTCATCGTGGGCGACAAGCCCGCGGATCTGCAAGCCGGTGAAGCAGCCGGTTGCCGGACGATTTTGGTTCGCACCGGTTACGGGCTTGAATCAGAAAAAGAGCTCGCCGGCGGCAATTTTACGCCGGACCATATCGCCGACGATTTGCTCGAGGCTTCGCGGTGGATTTTTCAGCTCCCTGATTTTCTAGCTTAATTTTATCACACGGACGTGGCTACGGTCGCGGGCCGTAACCAAGCAAGCTTTTTACCGCGAATGCCCGCGAATAAACGCGAATAAAAATTAGCGTCTATTCGCGTACATTGGCGGTTGAAATAGTCTTGTCTTATACTGAGTCACGAAAAAAAAATATAAAATATGATCGGTAAACTCAATTTGAAATCGGCCGTCCCGGTTACGTTGTTGATTTTGGCGGCGCTGGCAGTGGCGAAAGAAGTTTACAAAGTTCCCAACCCGATGCTCATGTGTGTGGGTGGAATGTACGTCTTTTGCTCAGCTATTTTCTGGAGCGTGGGCGTTATGCGCAACAAACCGGCTTACACCCAAATCGTGAGCTTGCTGGTCGGTTGGAGCCTCGTCACCGCCTCGCTGCTCGCCGCGGTGTATCGCTCGGACAAGGCGGGTTGGATGTGGTTCAAGCTCACCGGATATAACGTCACGCTGGCGGAGAATTTGCCGGACCGCGTGAATGTATCGGCTGTGGATTTCGTTGCCCGATATCCGTTCTTCTCCTTCGATGCGCAAGATTCAACCAGGCTGATTTTGCCCGGCGGTCAGCATGATATTGACGAAACGATGGTCATTCCGCCGGGATTGTCCGTAACGATTGCGCCCGGCGCGGTGCTGCGATTCGGCGTGGGTTGCTCGCTGATTTCTTACAGCCCGATTACGGCGCGCGGCACGGCTGAAGCGCCGATCATTTTTACCGCGCAGAACGAATGGCGCAAGTGGGGCGTGGTTGCCGTTGTCCGCGCCGGCAAATCATTTTTTGAGCACGCTCGTTTCGAGCACGGCCGGCAGGCTTTGATCAATGATATTAATCTGCCCGGCACGCTTTCCTTCGTTGAAACCGAAGCAGAAGTGCGGCATTGCGAATTTTTTAATTTGGAAGGCAAAGACGGCGCGAATGCCAATAGCGGATGGGTGCTTTTTCAGAACAACAAGTTTCGCGGCTGTTTTAAGGATGGTGTGGATTTCGACGGCGGTACGGGGGAGATCAGCCACAATGAGTTCGTCAACTGTGGTGATGAAGCGATCGACCGCGGCGAGGATAGCCGTGTGCAAATTTTTGACAACAGCATCGTTGGCGCAAAAGACGCTCCCAAGAGCGCAGCCAATCAGCCGGATATGCAAAGAGCCGAGAATTAGAAAAATAATTTTATGACAAAATTGTTTTGCTTTCACTGGGCGGCCGGATAAGCGCGTTGAAGACATGCTTGCGGACGATGCGCTCGAGTATTTTTACGCGGCCGCAGAGAATGCCGGTATTTATAAGTTTTTCAGAAACTCTCCAGACGACGTTTTCTCACTAAGACCACCTCAGCTTGGCCCCGCGCTTTAATGTTTGATGATCACCTCTTCTTGATCGAACTAACCGACGGCATCGAGGACAATAATCGGGAGATTCAACATGAACGACTGCAGAAGAGGTTCACTTGGCATCGAACTGCAAAGGATTATAGCAAGCGTCTATCGACGCAGCACGCAAGGGCAAGCGGCGCTTCTCGCGCTGACGATTTTCACGATCCTTCCATCTTTATTCGCGCAAACGCCCATTACCAACGGTTATCGCGACTTCAACTACGGCTCGACGGTCTTCGAAGCGCCTACTGCCGACAAGCCCCAGAGCAAATTGTGGTGGAACGACGGCTCCTGGTGGGGATGCCTGTGGAATCCAGCGGCGAATAAATATCGCATTCATCGGTTCGATTTAGCGACGCAGAGCTGGATCAACGCTGGACCGGATATCGATGACCGTTCACAATCTTTGGCTGACGCGCTGTGGGACGGGCAAAAATTGTACATTGCCTCGCATGTTTACAGCGGCGGCTCCCAAACCAACGGCAACGCTTCGGCGGCAAATTCGGCGCGGCTTTATCGTTACAGCTACAATGCAGCGACGGACACGTACAGCCTCGACGCCGGCTTCCCGGTGCTCGTGAACAGCGCCATCTGCGAGGCTTTGGTGCTTGACAAAGATTCGACCGGAAAGCTTTGGGCGACGTGGACGCAAGCGAGCAAAGTTTATTTGAATCGTTCGCTCGGCGATGATTTGACGTGGGGCACGCCATTCGCCCTGCCAACGCAAGGCTCGAATATGAGCTCGGACGATATCTCAACGCTGATTACTTACAACGGCAAGATCGGCGTGGTCTGGAGCAATCAAAGTGATGCAAAAGTTTACTTTTCGTTTCATTACGATAACAACGCCGACACGCAGTGGGAACCTCGCGAAGTCGCCTTGACCGATCCGTCATTGGGATCATCGTTGACGGATGATCATTTGAACATCAAGATGACGAGCGACGGCGGCGGCAATTTGTATGTGGCGACGAAGACGAGCTTAAGCGGCACGAACGTTCCGGGCATCTATCTGCTCAAGCGCAGCTTTGCCGGAGAGTGGACGAAATACGTGGTGGCCACGAAGGCAGAGGACTATACTCGTCCGGTCGTGGTGATCGATGATGAAAATCGTGAGCTATATGTTATTGGGAAGAACGGCAGCAATATCTACAAGAAAAAAGTCAATTTGGACAACATCAACTTCCCGTCGGGTGCCGGGGATCCTTTAATTAAAAGCTCGGGCGGCGCGGATATTAACGACGCCACCGTCTCGAAGCACAATGTCAACAGCACGACTGGACTGCTGGTACTCGCGAGCGACGAAGTCAACCGTTATTACTATCACAATTACATAGCGCTGTCGAGCAGCGGGCCACCGCCACCCACCATTGCTTCATTCTCACCGGCAAATGGGTCGACAGACACACCCGTCACGATTATAGGGAACAATTTCAATGGCGTTACGAGCGTGAAGTTCAATGGAACGACGGCGGGTTTCTCGATCAATTCGAGCGGACAAATTACAGCGACAGTTCCGGCTGGCGCGACGACCGGAAAAATCAGCGTCACCAATTCCGTTGGCACCAGTATCAGCGTGGATGATTTTGTCATCAACACAGGCGGAAGTTCGGGCCCATTGACTTTTTATCCTACAAACGACACGTACGTTAAATCCTCGAACGCCACGGGCAACTTCGGCGCCGCCACCGAGCTTCGCGTGGAAATAAACAGCGTCTCTGATGTGTCAACTATCTATCTGAAGTTTAATGTCGCCGGAATGGGTGGTCCAGTGGAAAGCGCCAAGCTCCGTCTTCGATGTACCGATCCCGGCAATCAAGGCGGCTCGATTTTTTCGGTGTCAAATAATTACCTGGGCACCAATTCTCTCTGGGTTGAAACCGGCCTGAATTGGAACAACGCCCCGGTGATCACCGACAGCGCGTTAAGCTCACTCGCATCCGTAAGCGCCGGACAAACGGTGGAGCTTGACGTCACTCCCGCGATAATTGGAAATGGCGTTTATAGCTTTGCCATAAAAAATAATTCTCCGAACGCCGTTTTGTACAGCTCGAAAGATGGCGCTAATTCACCAGAGTTGATTATCGCGGCCCCGACAGTATCACCTGACGATATCCCTACCATTGCTTCTTTCACACCGGCTGGCGGAACGGTGACGACGGAGGTGACGATTACGGGAAGCAAATTCAATGGAACAACGGCAGTGGCCTTCAACGGTACGCCAGCCGGCTTTACCGTGGATTCGGATACACAGATTCGTGCCATTGTCCCCAATGGCACGACCACCGGCAGAATCAGTGTGACGAATTCTGTGGGCACGAGCGTGAGTGTGAATGATTTTATCATTCAATATGGCTTATCGGTAAACAAGGTTGGCTCGGGCAATGTGTCGTTGAATCCATCCGGTGGGACTTAT
>JBOHQZ010000316.1:0-7297 GCA_050732275.1 bacterium | reverse complement strand
GCAAGTGGCCGTCCGCCAAATGAGCAAGTTCTCGTTTAGCGCTGCACGGCCACTTTGTTTTCCAGCATTGGAAAAAAATTCTGAATTTTGGCTCACGGAAATAGAACAGCCCACGGAAGTAAAACATTTCGGGTTTCAATTCCGTGAGCTGTTCCACTTCCGTGAGCGATTATTTTTTGGTTCCGGTTTGTCCGGGCTACGGCTTTTGTTTTTCCAAGTTCAGTTTTTCCTGCCACAACCTTCCGGCGCTTTCGGAGGCCTCGCGGGAGAGATGGATGAGCATCGTGGCGGCGGTGAGCATTGAAGCTTGGCCTTGGACGAACATTTGTTTGAACGTGGTATTAACCGCGGCCTCGCCATATTCAACGATGACGAGCGCTTGCTGCAACGGCTCGTAAATCGCTTTGCGTTTCTTGAGCTCTTCCGGCCAAAGTTTTTGCAGCGCGGCCAGATACTCGTTTTCAACAGCAAGGTGTTTGGCAACGGCATTGAGGTTGAGCGCGTGCATTGCCTTCGGCTCCTTCACCAGGCCAATGCCGGGTCCCATGCTCACCTGCGGCACCTTCTCATACTCGGCTGCTTTCCACTTTTTGATCTCATCTTGCTGGCGCCGCCAATCCGTCATGATCTGCGTCATCTTTTTGGCAGTCTCGTCGGGGCTGATAAAATCATCATTGGCTCTGCTGTTGACTTTGTTGACCTCTTCGATCGCGGCCTGCACTTCCTCGGATTCCGGCTGGATGTTTTGCGCGCCGGCCATCTGTTGGCTCATTTGCATGGCGAACTGTATCTTTTCTTCCTGAGTCATTTTTTCCAGCTTTTTCTGCATTTCTTTCGGATCGATTTGTTGCATAGCTGCCACGCTGGGCTGAGCCAAAGCCGCCTGTGTTTTCTCAAGACGCTGCTGCAGTGCGGCAAGCTCGCTGTTGATGGGCAGATAAAATTTTTCCGCATCACAGCGCTGCATCGTGTTTTCGGCAACGCAGACCAAACGCGCATGCGCCGCTTTGGCATCCGCCGGCGGCGCGGGGATTTTGTCATACAGCGTAAGAATATTCACTTTGACCATTTCCTGGCCGAAGGCCACGAGGGGAAGAAAAAACACAAAAGGAGCGTGCGCGCCAACACCTGAACCGCTGCTTTGCGGTCGAACAACTCGCGCACGAACTGCGAACCTAATGTTCCTGATCCGCCGATGACGAGAAATTTCATGCTTGCTTGTCCTTTCTTGAGAAGTTTCCGATTTAGTGATGCGCATGAGGTGAAGCGTGAGCGTCGGCGAGAGCTGCTTTCTCACTTTCAGATTTTGCCGGCGAGGCATGACGGCCATGATACTCGTGCACCACGGCATGCCCTCGGCCGCGGCCAATCAACCAACGATTGATGGGAAAGGCGGCGAGGCCGGCGAGCACGAGCGACAAAATCATACTGCCCCAAAAGAGCGCTGAAGCAAGTCCGGCTGCCATCGCGCCGGGAATGATGAGCATGATGGCATTGTCGATGATCTCCATCACGGTGATCGAAAGCGTGTCCGAGGCGAAGGCCAGCCCGAGCGCAGCGCCCAAAGCTATTTTCGCACGCAGCAACGGCAGCAGGGTGAGGGAGTAGCCGAATACGAAAGCCAGCGTCACCGAAAGCGCCACCGTCGGCCAATTGCTCCAGCCCAAAGCCGTACCGATAACCATGCCCAGCACTTCGCCGATAGCACAGCCGGTCAAACAATGAACGGTAGCGCTGAATGCCGTGCGATTCAGCGACGGCGGCTGAGAAGCGTGCATCGCGTGATTCATGTTTCATTCTCCTGCAAATGAATTGAAAAGGCGGGATTGCGCAAGAGAATCTCAAATTATTTCATGACCAACAGCCTCTGCAAAACGATCACGATGATTTTATCAATTCCACCTGCCAGTCGGCAATGCGTCTCTCCGGTGTGCTGAAATTGATGCCTAAAAGCAAAATCTTTTTGCCGCTTTGTAGATGCTTCTCGAAATACTTTTTCTCTTTGATCTGCGCAATGGCCTGTTCGGCGGATTGATTGCATTTCAGCTCGACGAGGTAAATCCGATCGCGAAAATGCGCTTCCATATCGATGCGCCCGCGGGAAGTCAAGACTTCAGTTTGCACGAGCACGCCGCTGGCAGCGAGCATCAGATAAAACACGGTGTGGTAATAATGCTCATCCTGATCTCCAATGTGCGGATATGGAATGGTGGAGAGAATGGCGTTGGCGGTTTCGATGAAGAGGTCGAGCCGCTCTTGGCTCAAATAGCTGTGCAATTTTTTATATTGGGATTTTAAACCAGTATCGGGCAGATCAACCAATCGATCATAGAGATGACTCAAAAAAGAACTTTTAACTTCCTGGTTGGGATAGCGCAGTTGATACAAATCGGTTTCATATTTGGCTATAGTAATATAGCCGGTCTGGAACAATAGCGGTTCTAGTTTGAGAGAATCCAGATCATAAGCGGAGAAGTCCTGTTGGGTCAGTTCCAGGGTTTCGATTTGAGGCACGGGATATTGCCGTTCTTTGATCAAATCAACCAGAAACTTGGGTGTGGCGGTCTCAAACCAGTAGTTTTGGAACAGCCCTTTTTCAAATACATTCACAATGGAATATGGGTTGTATACCAGCGCCTCTTTCACAGTGAAACGGTAGCCGTTGTACCACGTTTTTAGTTTATCCAACACAGCGCATTCTGATTCGTTTGAGTCTTCTGCCAGCGCACGGATAAAATCGGCAAAGGCCCGCTCCAACTCTTCCTGCGTATAGCCCAAAAGCTCGGCGTAAGCGGGATGCATGGTGAGATCGTTGAGATTGTTCAACTCGGAGAAAATGCTGACGCGCGCAAATTTGGAAATGCCGGTGATAAAGACAAATTGCAGCGCGGCGTTGACATTGCCGCCTTTGAGCACGCCGTAAAAATCTCTCAGCACCTCCCGATTCTGTTTGGCGATTTCCAGCGCCTCTTTGCCCTTTCCCAAATGGCGGATCATCGGCTGGTCATATTCATCGATGAGTACAATAACGCGGCGTTGGTGTTTCTCAAATAATCGGATAATCAATTCGCCAAAGCTGGCGCGCATGATATCTTGTTGCAGTGGAATGCCGGATCTTGCGCCAAACGCATGCAGTTTGGCGATCAAGCTCTTTTTCAAAATTTCCGGCGAGTCCTGATCTATTTCACTGAAATCGATTCGCAAGACCGGATGCGGCGCCCAATCCCAGTCCGCATTCTCGATCCACAGGCCTTTGAACAATTCTTTGTGGCCCTCGAAAAAATTCTGCAGCGTGGACACCAACAACGACTTGCCGAAGCGCCGGGGACGGGAGAGAAAATAAAACATCCCCTCCGTTGCCATCTTGTAAACGTAGCGGGTTTTGTCGACGTACACACAATTTTGGCGGATGAGCCTGTCGAACTCTGAAATGCTGATCGGGAGCTTTTTCATTTTTCCGGTTCCCATTCAGATGTATCCTATGAATTTCACAGTTTCCTCCACTTAATTCACCTTGCGAATGGAAGTGAAGTCCGGCTTGCGCGCGAAGTTTTAAATTTTATGAAAGCAAATAGCCCAAGCCGGACTTCGCCCATCCGCGTCACGCCACCGCTTCACGCACGATTTCTTCACGGGTATGCGCAGAAACCGGTTCATTGCCATTGGACGGCGCCACTTCCACTTTGGTAAATCGCGCCAGCAGCGTGTAAACTACCGGCACCACTACCAGTGTCAAAAACGTCGAGAGCAGCATGCCGCCGACAACGGCGATGCCAAGCGGACGACGCGCTTCGGCGCCGGCGCCCAAGCCGATGGCAATGGGCAATATGCCAAAGACGGTGGAGAATGAAGTCATCAGAATCGGACGCAACCGGATCGTCGCAGCCTCGGCGACTGCCTCAAACAAGGGTTGCCCGCGCTCACGCAGTTGGTTGGCAAACTCCACGATCAGAATGGCATTCTTCGTCACCAGGCCGATCAACATGATCAAACCGATTTGCGAATAAATGTTCATGGTTTGGCCGAAAGCGAAGAGCGCCACCAAGGCGCCGGCGACGGCGAGCGGCACCGAGAGCAAGATCGTCAACGGATGAATGAAGCTCTCGAATTGCGCGGCCAGCACCAAATAGATAAACACCACCGCAAACGCGAAGAGAAAATACAGCGCGCTGCTGGATTCGCGAAACTCGCGCGACTGGCCGGTCAAATCGCGTTTGATGGTTGGCGGCAAGCTGGTATCGGCGACGCGGTCGAGATCGTTCAGCGCCTGGCCGAGGCTCACGCCGGGAACCATGCTGGCCGTGATCGTCGCCGAGCGCACGCGGTTGAAGTGGTTCAGCTCTTTCGGCGCTACGGTTTCTTTTACGTTCACAACATTCGCGAGCTGCACCAACCCATTCGCGCCGCGCAGGTAAATGCCGTCGATCGTGTTGGGCGTGGCGCGATCCGCCGGCTTGAGCTGCACGATGACATCATATTGTTTTCCGCCGCGTTTGAAATCGGTGACAACGCGGCCGCCGAGAAAGGTTTCGAGCGTGCTGCCGATGTCGGTAACCGAAACGCCGAGGCCGGCGGCGCGCTCGCGGTCGATGGTAATCTCGAGCTGCGGCTTATTCAAGCGCAGATCGCTGTCCAAATTGATGAGATAGCCAAGTTTTGAAGCCTGCGCCATCATCATGCCGACCGCGCTTTGCAGCTCTTCATACGTATCCGCCTGCAGCACATACGCCACCGGCGTGAAGTTGAAATCCGAGCCGAGACTCGGCGGGTTCAACACAAACGCGAGCACGCCGGGAATCGAAAAAAGCTGCGGAAAAAGCTCCTGCACGATTTCCTGCTGCGATTTTTCTCTTTGATCATGCGGCTTCAATCCCATGAACACGAAACCATTGGTGACGCGGCCGGGGCCGCCGAAACCTACGCCGGTCGCGGTGAAGACGCCGTCGGTTTCAGGACGGCTGAGCATGATTTGCTCGACCTGGCGCATGTAGCGATCGGTGTATTCGAGCGTGGCGCCTTCAGGGGCGATGACGATGCCAAAGCCGACGCCGCGATCTTCGGTCGGCACCAGCTCGCTGGGAAGAAATTTGAACAACACCACGCTGGCCACGATCAACAAAACGGCGACACCCACGACCAAACTTCGGTGCCGCAACGCGCCGCGCACGATCTTGTTGTAAGTGCGCTCCATCCAATCGAAGAATTTATCAAACGAACGCGAGGCCCAGCTCGTGCCGGTGTGATGCAGTGGCTTCAACATGCGCGAGCACAGCATCGGCGTCAAAGTGAGCGCCACAAATCCGGAGATGAGCACCGATACGGCGACGGAGACGCCGAACTCGTTGAAGAGGCGGCCGATATTGCCGGTGAGAAAAGCCAGCGGCACGAACACCGCCACCAGCGCAATCGTGGTTGCCAACACCGCAAAGCCAATTTCCTTTGCGCCGTCGATGGAAGCCTGCCAGCGCGTTTTGCCCATCTCCATGTGGCGATAAATATTTTCGAGCATGACGATGGCGTCATCCACCACCAAACCGATGGCGAGCACCAACCCCAGCAGCGTGAGAATGTTGACGGTGTAGCCGAGAGAGTACGCCACCGCGAACGTGCCGATGATGGAAATCGGAATCGCAAAGGTGGGGATGAGCGTGGCGCGAAAGCTTTTGAGAAACGCGATGATCACCAACACCACCAGGCCGGAAGCGATGAGCAGCGTTTCCGCCACTTCGTTGATGGAATTTTGAATGAAGGTCGCCGAATTGTACGCCACGTCGATTTGCATGCCCTCGGGCAAAATCTTTTCCAACTCGGGCAGCGCGGCAATCACGGTTTGCGCCACTTGCAGCGTGCTGGCGCGGGTTTGCTTGACGACACCGAGGCCGGTGGTGGGCTTGGCGTTCCACCGCACGGCGGTGCGCTCATCCTGCGCGCCGAGCTCGACTTCGGCAACATCGCCGAGGCGAACCAGCTCATCGCCGTTTTGCTTGACGATGATCGCGGCAAACCCCTCCGGCGTAGCCAACTCGCCGCGTGTGCGCACGGTAAATTCGCGGCTCTCGCCTTCCACTCGGCCCGCAGGAATTTCCGCGTTTTCAGAGCGAATGGCGTTTTCGACATCCTGCGGCGTCAGGCCGCGCGCGGCCATGCGCTGCGAATCCAGCCAAACGCGCATGGCGTAACGGCGCTCGCCGCCCATGAAAATCGAGCCGACGCCGGGCAAGCGCAGCAGGCGTTCTTTGAGCAAGCGTTCGGCGGCATCGGTCAATTCGAGATTGTTGTGCCGGTCGCTGATCACCGCCAGCCACATGATCGGCTGCGCATTGACGTCGATTTTTTGAATGATCGGATCATCCGCCTCGCGCGGCAAAAAACCGCGCACGCTCGCGACGCGATCGCGCACGTCGTTGGCGGCCTGATCCACATCGCGATCCAACTCGAACGTGATGGTAATCACCGAACCTTGTTCCTGGCTGGAAGAGGTGATCGTCTTCACGCCTTCGATCGTTGAAAGCTGCTCTTCCAAAATGTCGGTGATTTCAGTCTCGATCACGTTCGGGCTGGCGCCGCGATAGAACGTGGTCACGGAAACGATAGGCGGGTCGATATCGGGGTATTCGCGCACCGGCAGTTGGGTAAAAGAAACCACCCCGAAGATGATGATCACGAGACTCATCACCGTGGCGAGCACCGGGCGTTGTATTGAGATTTCGCTGAGCTTCATTATTGTCTCCGCAAAAATATTCAAATGACAGAAAAATGTATGGCAGAAAAATATTTGCAGCCAAGTCTTATTTTTCTGTCATTTTGCTTGTCATTGCTTTTGTTGTGGGGCCGCTGAAGTCGGCATCACCTTCGCGCCGGGAAAGAGTTTTTGATGTCCGGCGCGCACGACCATCGTGCCGACCGTGAGTCCGTTGAGAACCTCCACTTTGTCGCGCAAGCGTGTGCCGAGCTCCACCGGCGTTCTGGCCACCGTGCTGTCGGCTTGAATGGCGAAGACCAACGCTTGATTGCCTTCGACAAAAACCGCTTCGCTGGGAATGACCAGCGCATTCTCGCGCTCGCCCAACACCACGGTGACGTTGGCGGACATGCCGGGGCGAAACTTGCCGCCGGGATTGTCGATGCGCGCGACGATTTTAGTGCGCCGGGTGGCTTGATCGACAACCGGTTCGATGACATCGACACGTCCGGTCAATTCATAGCCGGGATAAGCAGTCGTGGAAACTTTCACTGCCGCGCCGCGCTGCAAGCTGGAATAATAGCGCTCGGGCGCGGAGAAGTTGATGCGCAGCCG
>JBOHQZ010000315.1:0-7321 GCA_050732275.1 bacterium | reverse complement strand
GGCGCAGTATTTTCTCCTGCGGGCGGAAACACTTTTGCGTGAGTCTTCGCCGGCAAATGTAACCAATGCCCCGGCGCGCGCCGCAGTTGCTCAGCAACTGGCGCAATTGGAAAATTCGATTCAAGTACTGCGCCAGGCACCTCAGCAAGACGACCCGGAATCTTGCCAGGCTGTTGCCATACAAGCAGTGGAATTGAGCAAACGTGCGCAAGTTGCGCTCGAACGCGGTGAAACCCGTGTCGCACTCGCGATCGTTGAAGTTGCGAAAGATTTAATCGAACAATGTATGAAAGGAAGGTGAAGCCCTCGAAACTAAAATGAATATCTCCTCTTGCGTGCAACTCAACGAATCTCCCTTCGATTCTCCCATGCCTTCGCATTGTTAGGCGGACAGCGAGTGGCGCCGGAGAATTTACAGTATTATTGGCTACGAGGCTGAGCAAATTACACCATTTGAAACAATAACTGTCCAAACGCTTTGGCGCACAAAGGCAATTATTTTCATATCGCACCAAAGCGTCTGAATGGTAAAGTCAAAAAGAGTTTAAACTGCTGGAGGCACACCAATGCGAACTGTTCGTTATTTATTAGTTGCGGTTTTAATGCTCGGCGCCCTTTCCAATGTGGTCGCGCAAAATGATGCCAGATTGATCATCATGCCGAACGAGGCCAAGCTGGAGCCGGGACAGGGACAGCGTTTCGAGGCCATGCTATTTGGCGCCAACGGCCAGCCGCTCCGTATCGAAAAAGTCACGTGGTCGACCGTGCCGGAAGATTTAGGCAGGATTAGTGAAGACGGTTTTTTCATTGCCGGTCAACGTGATGGTGCAGTCAAAATTTTGGCGAAAGCGCAGTCCGGCAATGCGGTTTATGCCGGCGAAGCGCACGTCATCATCGGCAAACTGCCGATTTTGCCGGTGCGAATTATCGTGGAACCGGGCCAGGCTGTCGTTCCGCCTTTGGGAACGCAGCAGTTTCGCGCGCTCATCGTGATGCCGAACGCCGGTCCCCAGCCGGCAACGCGCGTGAAATGGCAGATTGTTCCGGAAAATTTGGGCCGGATTAATGAGACCGGACTTTTTACCGCCGGATCAAACCCCGGCGCAGGAAGCGTTACTGCCTTCGTTGAGTTTAATGGCGCGGTCCATCGCGGCGAGGCGCATGTGATTGTGTCGCAAGCCGCGAGCGCGTCCATTGCCGGAAGTGTCAAGAATCAAAAAAGCGGCGAGCCGATTGCGAACGCGGTGGTTCTGGCCGAGCGCATCGGCGGCTTGCCGTGGGCACAGCGCGCGCAAACCGATGACGCGGGAAATTATATTCTCGAAAAACTCATTCCCGGTCTTTACGTGTTGAGAGCAGAAGCTCGCGGCTATTTGCCGGAGTTCTATAATGAGAGAGACCAATTCGAGCAAGCCACCGTTGTGCGGCTCGCAGAGGATGAAGCAAAAACGGGAATTAATTTTACACTCAGCCACGGGGCCACGATTTCCGGATTAGTGGCGTCGGAGAGCGATCAAGCGCCAATTGCCGGGGCGCACATCGTCGCTATCCGGGTTTTGCGGCCGGATTTTAAGCATCACGCCGTCACGGATGAAAACGGCAATTATACGCTGATGGCGCTGCCAGCCGGCTCTTATGCCATTTTCGCCGAGGCTGCCGGTTACAAAAGCGAGTTTTTTGACAACAAGCGCGAGCTTTTACAGGCAGATCATGTTGACGTCAGCGACGAGCAGAATGTCGGTGATATCAACTTCGCTCTCGCCACCGCCAGCGCGATTTCCGGCAAGGTCATCGACGCTGCCACGAACGGCCCGGTGGCAAAGGCGGCCGTGATCATCCACCCGCTGGTGACGGGCAACACAAGGCCGCGCGTTTTGCTTACGACGCTGACCAACGAGAGCGGCGAATACGTTGCCAACGTCCCGCCGGGATTTTACGTCGTGGCGGTTGAAACTCGCGGTTATCATAAAGAGTTTTATAAAGAAGAGCGCGAGTTTGTTAAAGCCACTCCGGTGCAAGTATTCGCCGATAAGCACACCACGGGCATCGATTTTACTTTGGACAAGCTGGCTTCCATTTCCGGTCAAGTGACCGACCAAGTGACCGGCGGCCCGGTCGCCGGTGCTATTGTTTCGGCTTTTCCGGAACGCCCCGCCGCCACCGATCCGGCGGCAAATGTGGATGATCTGGTCAGGCCGATCGTTGGCAAGACTGATGAAAATGGCAATTATAATTTGGAGGGGCTGCGGCCCGGCAGATACTTCGTGCATGCCGAAGCCCGCGGTTATTTGGTCGAATTTTGGAAAGAAGCCGCGAACCTCGAGCAGGCCGCAGCCGTGGAAGTTCCTGCTACCGGCAATGTGGAAGGCATTAATTTTACACTTGAAAAAGGCGGCTCGATTGCCGGCCTCGTGGCTGCGGCTACGGATAATACGCCTATTGGCGGCGCATTGATTCAGGTTTGGGCGAGAGCCAGCAACGCGGTGATTGCCCGCAGCGTGAGCGAGCGCGACGGCAAATACCGCATACCTGGCTTGCGCACCGGCGATTATATCGTCTTCGCCAGCGCGCCGGGTTTCAGAGGCCAATTTTATAAAGATGTCGAGTCGCGTGATCAGGCCACCCCGGTACATGTCGAAGCGCCCAATGAAACTGCTGAAATTGATTTTCATCTGCAGAAACCTGAGCCGTCGCGCGGTGGCGTGATTGCCGGCGCGGTGATTTCCGAGGCCGACCAAAATCCCATACCGAATGCCCATGTTTTGGCGATTTCGATGAACTCGACGACTGCGAACTCTCCGCTGTTTACATTCGCGGATCAGTTTGGCAGTTATAAGCTCGCTGTGCCCGCCGGCAGATATGTGGTCCTATCTTCGGCGCCGCGCTATCTCGCCGAGTTTTTTGAGAATGCTGAGACTTTCCAGGGTGCGAAAATTATCGGTGTTGAAAACGGCGCTGTAGTGGAAAATATCAACTTTTCCCTGAAGCCAGCTACCCGGCAAGGTCCGTATCACGTCGCCGGCCGTGTGCGCTATAAGAATGATAATCGCGGCGCTGGGAATTTTGTCGTGCAAGCGGTTGAAGCAGGCGCCGTGGTCGGCACGGCGGTCACTGACAACAATGGCAATTTCATTTTAGAAGAACTGGCGGCCGGAGAGTATAAGCTTGCCGCGGCGGGCGTTACCGGCGTTTCGGAAGGTGCGGCGACAGTGACGGTCGGCGACGGAAGAAACAGCAGCAACGTCGATTTGATCGTGCCCGGCACCACTGCTGTCGAAGAGCAGGCTGTTGAAGTTCCGGTCACGTATGATTTGGCGCAAAATTTCCCCAACCCATTCAATCCCGAAACCGGCATCAAGTATCAAGTGCCGGTGCGGACAAATGTGAGCCTGCGGGTTTACAACGCCCTCGGCCAGGAAGTGCGCACGCTGGTCAATACAGTGCAAGGTGCCGGCGTGTACAGCGCGGTTTGGGATGGCAAAGACAATAACGGTCGCCAGCTCACTACCGGCATATATCTCGTGCGCTTGGAAGCCGGCGATTTTGTGATGACGCGCAAAATGGCTATGGTCAAGTAACATCTGGTTGCTTGATGCTGGCTGCGCCCGTAGGGTCGCTGGCAGCGGTGATAACGCAAAAAACGGCTATGGTCAAGTGAAGCTTCGTTAAGATCACCTTAACGAAGACCGGCGAGAATGCTTGACCGCGAGGCGATCCCGCAGCTCGGAAGCTGCGGGATCGGCCTCAATCTAAGCGTTCGTAGTGGCGCCTTCAGGCGCTAATTTTGAAATCTACACAAATGCTTTCACAAGTAAAAATTTTTAGTTTCTCGTCACATTCAGCGCCTGAAGGCGCGACTACAAACTCCAACGATTGGACTTGGGAGAAAGCCCGCCATCTTTTGTTCCGCGCCGGTTTTGGCGGCAAGCGGCAAGAGATCGAGACGGTGTTGAGCAAGGGATTGCCTGGCGCAATCGATGAGCTCCTGAGTGGCCCTACGCGCACGCTGCCCGAACCCAAGTGGCTCGAAGAGGACCAAAAGATCGATCCGCGCGAGATCCGGCGCATGGGTGAGGAAGAACGAAAGCTGCTGCAAAAGCGCAACAATCAGCACACGCGCGAGCTGCAAGGCATTTGGCTGCAATTCATGATTGCCGCACCCACGCCGGCGGATATGCTGCACGAGAAGATGGCATTCTTCTGGCACAGCCACTTTGCGACGAGCGCGCAGAAAGTGAAAGCCACGCCGTTTATTTACCATCAACTCAAATTATTTCACGAGCACGCGCTCGGCAATTTCGGCGATTTGCTCCATGCGATTATTCGCGACCCGGCGATGCTGCGTTATCTCGACAACGATCAGAATCGCCAAGGCCAGCCCAATGAGAATCTGGCGCGCGAGTTGATGGAGCTTTTTTCTCTCGGGCCCGGCAATTATACTGAACAAGACATTCGTGAAGGCGCTCGCGCCCTCACCGGCTACAGTCTCGAGCCGTATCAATTCCGTTACCGGCCGTTTCTGCACGACGCCGGCAGCAAAACGATTTTGGGCCGCACCGGCAATTTCAATGGCGAAGATTTCGTTAATACGATTCTCGAACAGCCGGCGTGCGCCGAATTTATGGTGCGCAAGCTGTGGGTCTGTTTTGTGAGCGAAATTCCCACCAAAGAAGTGGCGCGCGAGCTGGCCGCAAAATTTCGCGAAGCGAAGTATGACATTAAAACGCTGCTGCGTGAAATGTTCAGCCACCCGGAATTTTATTCCGCCGAAGTGATGGGTACGCAGATCAAAAGTCCGATTCAACTCGTTGTCGGCACGGCGCGCACGCTCGAGCTGGCGGTGAACAACTTGGAGTTTTACGGCCGCATGTTGTTCACGATGGGGCAGGTGCCGTATTTGCCTCCCAACGTCAAAGGCTGGCCCGGCGGCCGCGCGTGGATCGACACCTCGCGTTTGGTTACCCGCTACACGTTCGCGGAAATCATCGCCGAAGGCAAAATTCCGGAGGAGATGGATCCGCGCCTGCAAGGCGACACGGATTTGCGCGATCCGGACATGACTGAAGAAGAGCGGAGACTAAAATTGCAGCAGCGCCGCATGATGCCGCCGCGCAACTTGCGCGTCGATTTCGCCGCCGAAAAGTTTGCCGGCAGCGTCTCATCGCCGGCAGAAATCATCGAGGCGATCACGCACGTCCTGCTCGCCGTCGCTCCATCACCGGACGAGCGAGAAGTTTTATTCGCCAATTTGAAAAAAACGCTGGCGCAAAAATCGCGCGAAGAAGCACTGCAAAGAGCCGTCGGTAACGTCATGTTGTTGCCGGCGTATCAATTGTGTTAGCCGGTGTGTTAGTCTGCTGGTCTGTTTTCTCTTTTAAAGTGATTTGAATTTTTTTTGAGGACGAAGGGCATGTTGACGCAAGGTTTGGTTTCAGTAACTCAAAATGGCCATACGCTTTTGAAAGCTGTGTGCGGTTGCAATGGCAATAGCGCGGAGATTTTGGCCGATATTATTCGTGAGCGCAATCTCGCCTCGGTTGAAGAGGTGTATCATGCCGCTTTATCGGTCGAATTTGGCTGCCCGGTTTGTCTGGCGGTCTTCTCGAAAAACGCAGCGATAAGCGCCGGGTACGAAATTCCGAAACGATATTGGAAGAATTTTGACGAGCCGGATTTCAATCCCCGCTGGGATATTGGCAAATATGAACACCGGATTCAGCTTGAACAAGCTGCAATAACGGATCGACGGAGTCACTAAATGTCATCATCGAATCGAAAACTTCACACCCGCCGTGAGTTTCTCAAAAAGAGCTTCGGCCTTGTTGCGGCCACGAGCACCGTGCCGGCTTTTCTGAGCCGCACAGCGTTTGCGCTCGCCAATCCTTTTGACACGCCGCTCGTTGGCGCTTCGCGCGACAACCGTATTTTGCTCGTGGTGCAATTGGGCGGCGGCAATGACGGCGTGAACACCGTTGTTCCATTCGGCCACGACGGCTATTATCGAGCCCGCCCCACGCTCGCCGTGTCCAAAGAAAAAATTGTTCGCCTCAATGAGGAGATCGGCTTGCACCCGAACCTCGAGCCATTAAAAGAGTTGTATGATTCCGGCAAGTTGGCGGTCGTGCAAGGCGTGGGCTACCCCAACCCCGACCGCTCGCATTTTCGCTCAATGGAAATCTGGCAAAGTGGCGTTGTCGAAGATTTCGAGAGCACCGGTTGGATCGGCCGCATGTTCGATCACACCTGCAATAATGCACACCTCAAAGAACCGTGCAGCCCCACGCTCGCCGTGAGCATTGGCGAAACGTTGAACCCCGCGATCAAAGCCAACAATTCCGTCGGCGTCGCGTTGCGTGATCCCGAGCAATTTTATCGCATGACCCAGGTTTATGCGAATGCCGATATTCCCCCTGAAGAAGCTAAAAGTAAAATCGGAGCCTCACCGCTGGATTTTTTGCGCCGTACCGCGATGAACGCCGAGCTTTCGGCGGACCGCATTCGCCGCTCCATCCGCAACGTGCAGAGCAAAGCCGCATATCCGGCTGATCCCTTTGCGCAAGGCTTGAAGCTCATCGCGGCGATGATTGCCGGCAACATGGATACGCGCGTCTATTATATTTCGCTCACCGGTTTCGATACGCACGCGAATCAAGCTGGCGTACACGAACGCTTGTTGAAAATTCTTGCCGGCGGACTGGCCGCCTTTCAAAAAGACCTCGAAGCGCTCGGATTGGCGGAGCGCGTGCTGGGATTCACTTTCTCGGAATTTGGCCGCCGTGTTGCAGAAAATGGCAGCCGCGGCACCGACCACGGCCAAGCCGCACCGATGTTCGTCTTTGGCCATTCAGTGCGAGCAGGAATCGTTGGCGCGCATCCTTCCCTTGAAAAACTCAATGACGGTGATTTGGCTTTCCATACTGATTTCCGGCAAGTCTACGCCACCATTTTGGAAAAATGGCTCGGCGCGGACGCCTCCGTCATTTTGGGACAAAAATTTAATTTCTTGCCACTGGTGGGTTGAGTACCGCTTGTTGATCTGCTCGAGAGAGGCACAATAGGCCGGAATTGAGAGAGAACGTTCTCTGCTCAATTTCCGGCCTATTGGTTTCGAAGCCAAAAATTTTCTTTTTTGCAGCAGCGTATTGCTTCAGTCATGGGGTAACCGCCCGGGCGCTGCAGCTTACAAGAACGTCTAAAAAGCGCCCGGGCGATAGCCTACTCCATCAATAACTGAGGTATAACTCAACACCCCAAAATTAACTTGACTTTAATATTTTTTTTTGCTATATAACTTAATACTTTTTTTCTTAACAATAGGTCG
>JBOHQZ010000314.1:0-7342 GCA_050732275.1 bacterium | reverse complement strand
AATGCGCACAATCGCCCCAGGCGTTTCGATGGGCAGTTCTTTCTCCGGTTGAATTTCTTTTTCCACATCGAACGGCTTCGTTATATCCGGTTTATTCTCTTCTTTTTTCTCCGGTTTATCTTTTTTCTCCTCTTTATCCGCCTTGCCGCCCTTCAATTCGCGGCTTGTCGCGAGCAACCCGACTTTCTCGCCGGTTAGCCATTGCGTGGCGTTGCCGTAAGTGATCAATGTGCCTCCGGCGCGTACCCAATCTTTAATTGCGTCACCTTCGCCAAGCTCACGATCGTAACTGCCAAAAGCATCCGGCAGGATCAACACGTTATACTTGGAAAGATCAGCGCCGCTCAACTGATTGGTATGAATGATCGTCACCGGATAGCCATAAGCTTGCTCGATCAAATACCGCGTCCAGCCAACCGATAGGGAAGAGGCCGGTGTGTTGTAAGCCAGAACGATTTTCGGTTTCTCCAAAAATTGCACATTGCCGCTGCCAAAATTCACGCCGTCATCAACCCACGACGAGTTGGTTGCGATGATCTCGAGATTTTCTGTCTTCGCGATTTCGGCGAGCGTTTCATGAAGGTTGTCCGGATTGTCTTTCACTTTGACGATCAAAGTGCCGCGCGGATACTTGCGGCCGTTCAGAGTAAATTCCATATCGGTGCTGAAGACGCGAATGTCTTGGCGATGCAAACTCGCCAGCGCTTTCGCCACAGCGTTCGCGCCCCAGGGAATCAAATACGCCAGTTGCGCTTTTCCGCCAAAAATTTGCCTGGCGTTGACGGCCTCCGAGCCGAGCAAAGAAAAATTGCCTATCGAAGCGTCACGGGCGCGATAGCATTCGACGTCGTATAAAAGCGGGAGGGACCAGCCGGTGACGTCATAAAACTGATGATCGAGGCGCTTCTTCTCACGGCGTAATTGCTCCTGGATGAATTTATTATCCATCGCCACGTGCTTTTCCATCAGAGTTTTCGCCAATCGTTTCGCCGGTTGTGCAAGCGAGACGATGAACGTTCCTTCGGGAAAATTTTTCGTTTGCACGGCGCCGCCATAATAGTCCTCGACGCGACGATTCGGAAACGCCGCTGCCGCTTTTTTCACTTCGACGCCCTGCGTCTTCAAGAGATTGGCCAATTTAGCCGCGCGGTTCGGATCATTGCCTGGTACGATGAGATACTCTTTGATCTCGCCGATCTTGCCTTCTTCGATGGCGGAGCGGCGATACTCGTAAAAATACCGCAGCACCTCGGCGCGATTTTTCGCGCTCGTTTCCGCGGTGGAAAGCGACGCGATAAAATGATGCTGCACGGTGTCGCGATAATGCATCGTCGTTTCATCATTGCGTTTGACGACCAAGCCTCGCGACGAGGCCTGCTCGTAGGTCATGCCGACTGAGCCGTTAAAGATCGGCCAACCCTCGCCATAGCCCGGGTAAAAGGAATCGAAGACTTCGCGGGTGAAATAATCGAATTTCATGCGATCGAACCATTTCGCGTTATTTCTGCCATATTTCTGTAACATTAGAATTTGCGAAGGCGGCATTTCCGGGTTGAGCGGATCAGCCGGCGGGGCAAAATAATAGGTCGAATTTGAACCCATTTCATGCAGATCGACAAATACTTGAGGATACCATTCAAGGAAAGCTTTAACACGCCCTTGTGTTTCGAGCTGTGTAAGTGCAAACCAATCTCGGTTCATATCAAACAAATAATGATTGCTGCGCCCGCTTGGCCACATCTCGCGGTGTTCTGCAGCTTGCTGATCTGAATCAGGCCAGCGCCCGGTGGTTTGCCTAAAGTAAGTTATGAAGCGATCTCGACCGTCCGGATTTTCCATCGGGTCGATGATCACCACGCTGTTTTGCAAAACGAGTTGCGCCAGCGTGTCATTTTGCGAAGCGACGAGATGATAGGCGGTGAGCAGCGCGGCGTCGGTGCTGGAGATTTCATTGCCGTGAACACCATACGCCAGCCACGTTACAGCCGGCAGCGATGAAATGAGCCGATCTGCTTCCACCGGCGTAACCTGGCGCGGATCCGCCAATTTTTGCATGCCGGCTTTAATGTCGTCAATACGGGCCAGATTCTGCTCGGAGGCGACGATCAGGTAGCAAAGTGAGCGGCCTTCCCAGCTTTCACCATATTTCACCAGCCGAACATTTTTAGAAACTTCCGCGAGCTGGTGAATGTATTTCTCAACTTCGTGGGGCATGGTGATTTTTTCACCCCATTTGTGCCCGACAATTTGTTCGAGCGTGGGAATGGCAGGATTGTACCTGGCACTCGGATAAAACTCGAATGGTTGCGCGAAGGCCAAATTGGCAAAGGCAAACAAGATGAGAATTAGGGTAGAGAATCGGGCTTTCATCCCAACACGCCTCCTCGTTTTGAATTTGTCAGCTCAATAAATATCGGCCTTTGATCAGCCGCCAATGGTGGGATAAAAGATGCACAAGTTTTTTTGAAATGTCAATATAAATAAACATGGGTTGCCTCGTTTACTGCTGCCGAGGCAACCCATGATGATTTATATAGAAATTCGGCGCGGTGAAACGCCGCTTATTTAAACAGACCGGCGCCGACTCAGAGTTCTTCTTCGGGTTCCGGTTCCTCAAACGGCATATCCATACCTAGCCCAAGCCCGAAACCGCCTCGCATCATGCCTGGACCGCCGCCCTGGAAATGGCGGAAGCCGCCGCGAAAACGTTCATGCATCATCGGACGCAGCTCTTTCGCCTTCTTGCGTTGCTCGGGAGTCAATACTTTTTGAACGGCCAGATGCGATTCGATACGATTGCGCATGATGGTCTCGTGCAATTTGCTCAATTCAGAAATCTTCGCATTGATCTTGCTCTGATCCGGCGTGTCGGCGCCCATCAGCTCGTGCAGCTCGATGCGGGCAAGCTTTTGTTTGGCTTCGACGTCGATGTTTTTCTTGCGAGCCTCCAACCGGGTTTGCCGGATTTGCTCTTTCTGCTGGTCGGTGAGACCAAGCTCTTCGAACATCGGCTTGCGCCTCTGCTCGCCTTCGGCACGTTGCCTCATACCACCGCGGGGTTGAGCCATTGCCAGGCTGCTCATCAACATCACGGCAGCGCAGCCGGCGATTAACGGCAAAGAAAAGCGCTTCATAGTCAATCTCCTTATCAATGAAAATAGGTTGTTTGCGAATTGGGAGCGGCGTTGATTTTTGGAAGCGGCTCCGTTGTTGGCTTTTCATTTCATCAGACGAAGCGATTTGGAAAAAGTTGGAACAAGTTTGGAATATTTTAAATTCAAAAATCCAGACTTGACTTTGCTGTTATAATTTGTTATTTTTACGGAAATCAGTAAAGTTTGAAACTTTTTAATGAAAATGTTAGTCGGGGAAATAGCCCGTGCCAACGGTATTACGCGCTGAAGGTTTTCGATTCTTCTTTTACGCTAAAGATTGCCAGGAACCGATTCATGTGCATGTTACACGCGGCAGCGGCTTGGCAAAGATATGGGTCGAAAGCCTGAAAATTCCGCAATCAGTCGGATTTCGATCGCATGAAGAAAATCGAATTCTTATGATCATTGCCGCTAATCAAGCTCTTATCATAGCGCGTTGGCGCAAATTCTGTGGAGATCAATCTAATGAATAGCCCATTTTTGTGTGCTGTCACCGCTATTGTAGATCCTGCCGCACGAGTTGTCGATATTACCCTTGAAGATGGGAAGGTCTATCGTTGCTCTTTATCCGATGCTTCCGAGAGGTTGCGACTCGTGGATTCTTCGTTATTGTCGGATTGGGAATGGATCGGCCCCAAGGCAGGAATGCATTGGCCGGCTGTCGATGAGGATTTGTCCGTTGAATATCTTGTTGCGAACGGCGTGCCTTGCGATCCGCCTAAGGTGGAGGAACATGCTCTATTAGAACCCGTTACGAATTAGTCGCAAGCTGTTTGTGATGAAAGCAGTTTGATTTCAAGATGACTATAACGCCACTTGTTCTCAAGCCCTGAGCAAGTGGCGTTTCGATTTTATGTCATGGTTTCTGTGCTGAAGACTGAATGGACGCTTTTTCCGCCAACACCCCCGATAATGAATTAGCGCAAGCGATCAAGGCTGCTGATCACAACGCTTTCAAGGTGCTCTATTATCGCTACTTCGAAGCGCTGTTCCGTTTTCTGTGGCGGCAGACGAGCGACGAAGAGCTGGCAAAAGATTTACTGCAAGAAATTTTCAGCCGCGTGTGGAAAAATCGCGAGAGCCTTGATCCTCAGCAATCCATCAAATCGTATCTTTATCGCATTGGCCACAATCTCGTCATCGATCACCGCCGGCAAAGCGTGCATAAGCCGGACTATCTCGAAGATGATCCCGCGAACGAACCGGCTTATTTTGTGGAAGAGAATTTCGATCTCCACGAAAAAATTCAGGCCACCATTGCGGCTCTGCCGGAGCCGGTGCGTCTCGTCTTCACTATGAACCGGTTCGATGGCATCAAATACGCGGAAATCGCGGTGAGGCTGAACATTTCCGTCAAAACCGTCGAAGCGCGTATGAGCAAAGCGCTGGCGATCCTGCGCGAGAAGCTGGCGCCGTTTTTGATGAGTGTATTGATTTTAATTCTATGTGATGCTTTGGCCCGCTAAACACGCGAAATACACAAAAAGTTTTTTCGTGCCTTTGGCGTGTTTGGTGGGCAGAACAAACATTAGAAAAACTATCACAACCGCGAAGATTTTAAATTGTCAATTAACAATTGTCAATTGACAATTCATTTTGGTCGCGCTACGATATTGCTCCGAAGAAACTATAAAGGCGGCGAAGGATTTTTTTTGCAGACTGGCAGTCTGCCTTACGATACGCCGATAGGGTTTTTGCAGAGTGTTTCGTATTAGATGATAGACAGCGTCATCAAACTGAATCGACCAGCCATAAATCCTAGGTCAGGGCTGGCGATGAAGCTTGAAATGGGCTGCGGAAATCAAGTTCACGACATTTTGCAAAAACCAACTACCAGGAGGTATTTTCAATGAACAAGCGTCTTCTCGCCTCATCGCTGACCTTGCTCGCCAGCGCAGGAATTTTTGTGGCGTGCGAGTCCATGAATGGCCCACAGGCCGTCGATGAGTCACGGACTGTTGAAGAGAGTTTTGATATTTCAGCGTTGGCCAGTGAGGCCGGCATTCTCCGGACCGCCGGTGTCAATGCCGATAGCGCCAATGCCTTTTTTGTTTTGCGCTGGAGCCAGGGACATGGACGTTTCCAAGACAGCGACACGATCAAAGGCTACGCTTCGGCGGTCGCCTACCAAGAACCGACAACGTTGCGCGACCGTAATGCTGCGGGTTTGGATATGGGAACCGTGTCGGTGTTGAACGGCCAAAATACTTATGAGCTGGCCAAGCTCGATGGTACTTTGTTTGGTGTGCGTTACGGCGCGTTTGGCGGTCCACACAGAGGGCCGAAAGGACCAAAGGGTGGATTCGGCGGTCCGCGCGGCGGCCATGGCGGCCCGCGTGGCGAGCGTGGCGGACTTAACGGCGAGCCGGTTGCATTCATCAATATTCCATTTGTGGCCGGCAGTACGTATCAATTTGCTGTCACGGGTTCGGACAATGTTGCCGCGATGACACTGGATATTCAAGCGCCTTCGCAGTTGGTGCAGATCACCGGGCTCGCGGATAAGGACACGATTGACGCCACGCAAGATCTCACAATTACGTGGCAGGGTGATGCGGCCGCAAATAACGTGGTGTTGGTGATCGCGCCGGCTTTTAAACGCGGACGTTTTGGCGGCACCGGCCAGCCGGTGGAACCGATTTTCCAAAGCGTTGACGCCGCGGCCGGCAGCTACACGATTGCAGCACAAACGCTGCAAGATCTGCTGAGCGCGTCCAGTGCCAATGCGATCAACTTGCACCTTACGCAAAGCATAGTGCGTGAAATCACCGACGCCAATCTCGGCAAAATTTTGATCAGCGCCGGCAACGATGATCGCGTTGTGTTGATTGTGCAGTAAAATTTCATCGAATCAAATATTGAAGATGTATGCTCCTGCGGTTATTGACCGGCCATTCCGAATGGCCGGTCAATAACGCTTTTTAATGAACTCAAAAATATTGGATCACGATGACTGTTGGCTACTAATCTCAAGTTGAAGTCATGAAGAACGTTGATCAGAACGAACTGCTCACGCGCTATTTTTCTGGCGAAGCCACCACCGCAGAGCACGCCAGGGTTGAGTCATGGCGGCAAGCCTCTCCGGAGAATCAGCGCGTGTTTGCCGAGCTTGCTAAAATTTGGCAAAGCGCTGCTCCGGAGAGAGTGCCGCAAATTCCCAATGTTGACCAAGCGTGGTCGGAATTGTCGACCCAGCTCGGCCTCCCGTCAGAAGCGCAGCCGGCGCGAATTTTGGAAATGAAGAAAGCGCCACAGCCCTCGACGCCAGCACGAAAAATCTTCTGGAGCGACCGGTACGTTTGGGCGGCGGCCGCGATTCTGCTTTTGGCGTTCGCGACGATTCTTTATCAATATTCGCAAAAGGCCACGGAACTCAAAACGATTGCCACGGCTTATGCACAACTAGAAAACGTCGAATTGCCTGATGGCTCCATCGTGAAATTAAACAGCGGCAGCGAAATTCGTTTTCCGAAAAATTTTTCCGATTCGGCGCGTTACGTCATTCTCACCGGTGAAGCTTATTTTGAAATTATTCACGACAACCGCCCGTTTTATGTGAACACCGGCAATGCGCAAATTCACGTTTTGGGAACGAAATTTGGCATTTGGGCGCGTGATGAGCAAACTCGCGTGACGGTGCGCGAAGGCCGTGTGTCGCTCCGCGCTTTGACGTTGCCCCCGGCAGCCGCGGTCGAATTAACCGCCAACCAAACGAGCATTTGCCGGCAACAAAATCCGCCGGAGCCACTGCAAACGATCGACGCCGGCCAGTTGTTGGGATGGCTGGAAGGAAAAATTGTCTTTGACCAAACCTCGCTCACCGAGGTGATGGCGGAATTGCAGCGGGTTTACAACGTGACGATCGAATTGTCCGATCCGGCTCTTGGCCAGCACACGATCACCGGCTCGTTTCTCCACAAGCCGCTTGAATCCGTGCTCGCTTCAATTTGTTTGACGTTGGATTTGCAATATTCCAAGCAAGATGACAAATTTGCGATTTCAAAATAAAGCAAAAAAATTCAATGCAAAATGGTTATGGCAAAATAATCGTTTGATGATTTTGATGCGAAGGCAAATTTTTTCGTCCGCATTTCCTGTGAAAGCGTGTATTTAAAAAGTGTTTCAAGGATAGGTATGTCTTCGTTGCTCGCGGCAAAGAAGGCATCGCTGATTCTGCTCCCTGTGGC
>JBOHQZ010000313.1:0-7343 GCA_050732275.1 bacterium | reverse complement strand
TTCCTGAGCGGCGTGCGGACAAGGTCTGGTTGGTTGCTGATCAAGGCAAGGGCGCTGTGATTCATGTCGAAGCCATGCTGGAGCCCAAAACAAGGGAGCTGCCGAATTTCAACACCAAGGCGGCTTTACTCGAAGAAACTTTAAATCGGCCGGTCGTGACGGTGATCATTTATTTGGAAAAGGGCAAGTATGAAACTTTTCCCTATGTCTATGAGACCCAAGCCGGCTCGTTGAAAAACACGCACATCTTTGCGCGTATATTGTTATGGGAGCATAAAGATCGTATCCTCAGCGGCGAGTTCAAAGAGTTTGCACCCTTTCTCGTACTCTGTGAAGATGAACCAAATGAAGCGTTTCTGGATCAAGCTGTACAACTCATCAGCCAAATGTCTGATGAAAAGGAACGAAAAAACCTGTTCAGCCTCGCCGTGATGGTAGCATATCGTAAATTTAAAGACAAAGAGTTTCTTAGAAAAAAATTTAAGGAGCAACGCACTATGACGCAAGAATCCGACTTTCTCATTGACTGGCTTGAAGAAAGTGAGCAGAAGGGCAAGAGATTACTTTTGCAAGCCCAGCTTGCTAAAAAATTTGGCTCATTGAGTCAGGATTTGCTCGACCGATTAAATCATTTGAGTGGCGAAAAAATCGATAGCTTAAGCCTGGCCATTCTTGACCTAAAAGATATCGGAGAGTTGCAAGCCTGGCTTGCAAACGGAACGGCGACGCCAAGCGCCTACTAACTGCATTTCATTAATGACCACTCGTTTGCGCATCGCCATTTTTGAAATTCCGCCCAACGAAGAAGCCTACTTGCGGCAGTCAGCTTTGACCGAGCACGATTTGGTTTTTCATCCCGAGCCGTTGAAGACAGCGAATTTATCGCTCGCGAAAGATGCCGACGTGCTGTCGGTTTTCATTTATTCCCGCATTGGCAAGGCCGAGCTCGAGCAAATGCCACAGCTCAAATTGGTCGCGACTCGTTCCACCGGCTTCGATCACATCGATTTGGCGGCTTGTCGCGAGCGCAACATTGCCGTCACCAACGTGCCTTTTTACGGCGAGAACACGGTGGCCGAGCACACATTCGGATTGATTCTCTCGCTCTCGCGGAATATCCATAAAGCTTACATGCGCACCATTCGCGGCGATTTTTCGCTCGACGGCTTGATGGGCTTCGATCTGAAAGGCAAGACTATCGGCATCATCGGCGCGGGACGCATCGGCTTGCACGTGATCCGCATGGCCAAAGGTTTCGGCATGAACGTGTTGGCGTACGACGTGCGGCAGGATCATTTTCTTGCAGAAGTGCTCGATTTTGCTTATGCGCCGCTGGAACAAGTGCTCACGCAGTCGGATGTGATTTCATTGCACGCGCCGTACAACACTCACACCCATCACTTGATCAATCACGACACGCTGAAATTAGCGAAACGCGGCGCGATTTTGATCAACACCTCGCGCGGCGGACTCGTCGATACGGCTGCATTGGTCTGGGCGTTGGACGAGGGCATCCTCGCCGGCGCCGGCCTTGACGTGCTCGAAGGCGAAGATCTGATCAAAGAAGAGAAACAACTTTTGGCGAGCAACGAATCCGCGGAAAAACTGCGCTTGCTGCTCTCCAATCATATCTTGCGCCATCGCGACAATGTCGTCATCACTCCCCATAGCGCTTTCAACAGCCGCGAGGCGCTGGATCGCATTCTCGACACCACCGTTGCCAACGTTCTGGCCTTTGCCGCCGGTAAACCCATCAATATTGTCCGAGATTGAATGTTCCCCAAATTCGTGGCCGCGTCGACAAAACTGCTTCTTGCCGCGGGTTGGCTTGCCCTCATGACGACAAGCTTGTGCTTGCCGGCATCAGTCATCGCCCAAGAAGAGCCGGAAGCCGAATCGCCGGCGCCTGAAACGAAGCCGCAGGATGAGCCAAAGTTGCCCGTCGAGGTCAGGATGAAACGCCTGGTTTTCAAATATGAGACGGAAGTTTCATTTTTAATGCCGGAAGGAGAATTTGACGCCGCGCTCGAAAAAAAGATCGGCCATTTCGCCACCCAAACACGGGCGCGCTACAATTTTTTGCGCGGCGAAATGGGGTTCTCCCTGCAAAACGCTTACACACGGTTTAACGTTGTTCCGCAAGCGCAGGTTTATGACCGGCTGCACTTCGTTCCGGTTTTTGAGGAGCAAAACCGCAAAGACCGTGTTTGGCGCCGCGAGCAAGGTGTTCAGCTTGGCGCACGCATGTTCTTCATGCGGCCGATCAATGCGTTGACCAGTTTCAATTATCAACGTTATTCCTTTCCCTCAACGGTCAACACACAAGACCTGGAGACGCAGCAAGTACGCTCAATCGGCCAGTCGCTTGGCGTGCAGGCCGATTCGTCACGCGCTTTCGGATTTTATCATTCCGGTTTCTTCGATGTGGAAATCGTGCGCGCTTTTCCTTTTGGCCGCACCCGCAGCGACTTTTGGCAGCTTCACGTGGCGACGCGAGGCGCTTCGGAAAATGCGTGGCTCTCCGTCATCGGCGAGGCGCGCCTCATTTCCTTGATCGAAGGCCAAGGCGTGCCGCTCTCCTTTCTCGGTGGGCGCAATCGCCTCTCCGCCTACGACGTCAACGAATTCTCCGGCATCAATCTCTTTTATCTGTCGCAGGCCAACCGTTTTCATCTCAATAAAAGGAAACCTCTCGATCTCGTCAGCGGGTTCAGCCTGCACGAAGCGAATTTGGTGCTGCACGCGGAAGCCGGGCAGATCGGGTTCGACAAAAAAGTGCGCGATCTCTCCACATACCATGTTTCCGTCGGGTTCGGCTTCAGCGGCATCGCGGCGTATCGCCAGCGCCGCGCCTTCGAGCTGTTTTTTTTCGTTTATAAAGCGCTCGCCATCGATCGAAAACCGAAATACTATTTCGGCGTCAAATATTAGCACCACTGGATAAATTAAGACCAATGGATAAAACATCCGTTGGTCTTAATTTGTCCAGCGAAGAATTCTTTAATGACATGCCTCGGATGAGGATATTGCGATATCTGTTCATTTGTATTGGTTTATATTTGGCGCTGCTGCCTTCGTTCACGCGCGCACAGGACAATTACGAAATCAAGGCCTTTCGCCTCGAAGGCGTGCGCGGCGATTTTGAGCCGGCATTGCGGGAAGCTTTGGCGACCAAGGCGGAGCCGTGGATCAATCGCTTGTTGTTTTGGCGGCACGCCCCCTGGTTTAGCGTTGAAGAATTTCAACGCGACTTGCAGCGCATCGTCAAATTCTACGAGCTTGAAGGCTATTTTCAGGCGCGAGTCCTCGATCACAAAATTATGGCGGACGACGAGAAACAGCAAGTGCGTTTGTGGGTTAAAGTAGAGGAAAATCAGCCAACGCGGGTTATCGACATCAAATTGGCCGGGCCCGATCCGCTCGAACCGCTGCCGAAAGTAGAAAGCCTTTTTAAAGCGTTGACGGTCAAAGTCGGCGAGCCGCTGCGGGAAGCGGCTTTGCGAAGCAGTCAGGTGGCATTGGCCACGGACCTCACCAATCACGGTTTTCCGTTTGCGCATGCCGCCGCTGAAGTCAAGCGCGAGGCCGCAAGCCAGACTGCAAAAATCGTGTTCCGCGTCAACCCCGGTCGCGAATGTAGATTTGGCGAAGTGCAAGTAAACGGAAACAAGAAGATTCCGCAGCGCATCATTCGCGACGAATTGCCGTTCGTGCCCGGCGAGATGTTCAGCCAACGCCGGATCATCGAAGGGCAGCAACGTGTCTATCGGCTCGAGCTTTTTCAGTCCGTCAACGTTCGCGCGCTGGCAGACACGCTAAACAGCGACAAAATTCCCATCGAAGTGCGCGTCCGCGAAGCGCCTTTGCACACCCTGAAAACCGGCGTCGGCTACGGCACGGAAGATCTTTTTCGTGCCACGCTCAATTTTCGCCGGCGCAATTTTCTCGGCGGCGCCCGGCGTTTGGAAGCCGAGAGCAAATATTCCGATATCGAACCAGGCCGAATTCAAGCGCGCATTTTCCAGCCGCATTTTATCGACGCAAAAACGACTTTGATCATCAGCCCATTTTATTTGCGCCATCATGAGAAACTTATCCGCACGCGGGAGATCATTTATAAACAGCGCAGCTATGGCGGCGAGCTGACGGCGCAGCGCCAGTTGAGCGCGCGCACCAATGGCTATTTGCGCTATCGTTTGGAAGACGCCAACGTCGAGCCGGGAAATGTGAAAATCGATACCACCACGGCTCAAATTGCAATTCCAGTAGCTTACAAAAAAGCCTCCTGGGGATTGGGCTTGTCTTACAACAGCAGCCGGCCACTGTTTGCTCCGGCGCGCGGCCATTTCCTCTCACTGCAAATCGATTACAGCGGTCCGTTGAGCGAGTTCCGTTATTTGAACGTCCAATTTCATTACATCAAAACCGTCGTCGAAGAACGGTTTTATCATGAAATCATTCCGGACTGGCTGGTCATGGCGTATCGCCTGAAACTCGGCGCGCTCGAAGTTTTGGACGATGCCCTCGGCCGCACGGCGCTGGAAGAACGGTTTTACGCCGGCGGCAGTTCCTCGGTGCGCGGGTGGCAACGCTCGCAATTGGGGCCGCAACCTAACGGCACACCGATCGGCGGCCAAAGTCTTTTAGAAGGAAGTGTCGAACCCCGCTTTAAAATCTTTGGCCCGTTCGGCGCGGCGCTGTTTATCGATTTTGGCAACGTTTGGGCGACGGCTTTGAAATACAAGCTGGATGAGCTTTATTACGCCGCCGGACTCGGCTTGCGCTACGAAACGCCCATCGGCCCGATTCGCCTCGACGCGGCGCGCAAAATCAACCGGCAACCTTCTGACAACCTGCGCTGGTGGGAATTTTATATTAGTGTCGGTCAGGCATTTTAGCATTAATTTATAATGTTCAAACTTCTCCTTAAAATTTTCTTATACGCGCTCGCCGGGTTTATTGCATTGCTGATTTTGATCGGCGGGCTGACCCAAACGCGCCGCTTCAAAAACTGGCTACGCGACCAAATCGTTGTGCAGGCCGCGGCGAGCCTAAACGGCACGCTGCACCTCGGCCGCATCGAAGGGAACCTCATCTCGAATTTCGGCTTTCGCGATCTTCGCATTGAATTGGATCGTGACACCCTGTTTTATGTTTCCAATATCGAGGTTGCTCTTAGTCCCTACGAATTATTGAAACGGCAAGTGCTCGTTAGTCGCCTCGTTTTTGACAAGCCGGTTCTAACGTTGCGGCAGCGTCCCGATAGCGCCTGGAATGTTACGCATCTTGTAAAGCCGCCGGCAGCAACGGCAGAGCCGGAACCGTCAAGCCCGTGGCGGATTGCGCTGCAAAACCTGCAAGTGGAAAACGGCGCGCTAATATTCGCACCGCTGGACACTGTCACTTACAAGCTTTTGCCCCGGCGCGTACAAAACGTTTCGACCGCAATGCGCCTCGAATATGCGGATGATCATTTAAACGCCGTGCTGCGCAATCTGCAATTTAAGGCGGTGGAACCGAATTTGACGTTGAACAGCCTGACGGCGCGCATATTTGTAGCGCGCGACTCGCTGATGGTGAAAGATCTCAAGCTGCGCAGCGGCGATTCGCATTTGGCCGGCCAAATCATGCTGCGGCATTTTGCCCGCCCGATCTTTGACGTCGATTTGCAAGCCGCGCCGTTGCAGACCGCCGATCTGCAGGCGTTTTTCCCCCATCTGAAAATCGCGGGCCCGGTACAAGGCTCGCTTCACGCTATCGGCGATGTGCAAAATGTGCGGGCCACGTTCGAGCTTGCGCATGCCGACGGTCTGGCTAACGGCAACTTCTTTGTGCTCCAAGATTCGACCGCCACATTTTATAATGTTGAAGCAAAAGCGCGCGCGTTTAATCTCGATCCTTATATCACCGGCGTCAACGGCGCGACGCGCTTGAATTTAGATCTCAAGCTCGACGGTTCCGGCATCACGCTCGATGATCTCAACGCCAATCTCACACTAGCAATTGACTCCTCGCGAGCGCTGGGACGCGGACTGGAGCATGTCCGTTTGACCGCGCAAGCGCGCGCGAAAAAAATTCAGTTCAAGTTGTTGGGGCGCACCGCTTTCGGTGAATTGGATTTGTCCGGCAAGCTCGACGATCCTCTTCGGCAGCAATATTTCGAGCTTGACGCCAGCGGCCGCCATTTCGACCTCGCCGGGCTGCTGCAAAACGATACGCTCGCATCGGATTTGTCTTTTCGTCTCGTTGGGGCTGGACAAAATTTTAATGCCGAGCAGCTCAAATTCGACGGCTGGCTGCGCCTCTCTCCTTCGCGTTTGCCCGCGGTCCTGATCGATTCGGCATACTGCCAACTGCACGCGCGCGGCTCCGATTTTCAGATCGATACGCTGCATCTGGCCAGCTCGATGGGAAATGTGCAAGCCGCCGGGCTATTGAGCTTGCGCTACGAAAGCAAACTCCGGTTCAATGCCGACCTGGGCGATCTTACGTGGGTTAAACGCGCCATGGAAGCGGACACGCTGCGCGCCACCGGCACGATCTCTGGCAGTGCAACCGGGCCGCTCGATTCACTCGCCGTTGCCGGCCGTTTCGAGCTGCGGCAATTGCAATACAACACCACTTCAATCAAGCGTCTTTGGGGGAATCTCACTTTTAACCGCCTTCACGATCAAGGCCGTGGTTTGATCCAAATGAAAGGCAAGGAAATGATGGCGGGCTATCTGCCGGTCGATTCGGCAAAAGCGCTCGTGCTCTATGATTTGCAGCGGGCGCAAATCAATGCCAATCTCTGGCAGGGCATGAAGAATTACGGCGAATTGGATGGCTTGTACACGTTCGGCGAGGTCGGGCGATTCGAAATGCAGCGCGCCGAGCTTAACGTGTTCGGTCAAACCTGGCGCACGCCCCCCGACAGCGCGATGTGGATCGACGTGGGCGACGACGAGTATGATTTTCATCGTTGCGCCTTGATTTCCGGCAATCAGCGCTTTTACCTCGATGGCCGCTTGAGCTACACTGGGGAGGAGAATTTGATTTTCCGCATCGAAGGCATCGATGTCGCCACACTCGCGGCGATGATGGGAAGTGAAAGCGCACTGGCGAACAACACCGTCGCCGGCGTTTTGGCGCTGCACGGCCATTTAACCGGCGACGCCGAGGCGCCGGTTTTGACCGGTCGAATCGATTGGAATGCGGGCCGCGTGGCTGATTTTGTTTTTGCCAATTGGGAAAGCGATTTCGGCTATCGCAACGAGCAATTTTCCTGGACGTTCACGTTGCACCAAACCCAGAACCGGCGTATGACCGGCGAAGGCTTTTTGCCGATGAACTTGGGGCTGAAC
>JBOHQZ010000312.1:0-7389 GCA_050732275.1 bacterium | reverse complement strand
CATAGCCGATGGCTTGATCCAACCGCAGCAGGATTTTGTCGTGCATCTGCGGGTATCTCGTTTTGAGATTCAGCAAAAAGTTTTCGCGGAAAGCGCTGGCGCGTTGCTCGGAGAGGCGCTGATTGACGGCGTCCGGGCCGATGGCGCAGGCGTGGCCGGAGAAGCGCATGCGCATGTCCGGGTCAGCGAGCAGGCGGTTGATATGCACGAGCAGCTTGTCCCAATAAAAATCATACAGCGGATCGGTACGGGCGAATTGCATCGGCCACGCCACGCGCTGCTCGCGCAAAACCGACGGCGCGATGAGATAAGCCTGGCGCGGCTGCGTGCGAAATTGCCGGTTGAGCGAATCGGTCAACGCCAGCGTGTAGGCTATATCGTTTTCCGCCCATTGCGCGCCGTTCGCCGGATTGGGCTGCCAATCAATATTCGGCTGCAAACCCGCACCGTGCAGCGCGGTGAGCAGATCGATTTTCTCTTGCGCCTTTCCGGCTTCCACATTGACCACGCCGGCTTTGAGCGGCACCGCGCCTTTGATCGTCGAGCCGAACACTACCGGCGAGGGCAACGAGTCAGTCGCATCGAAAGCGATGAGCTCGAATAACTTGTCTTCGCCGCCGCGATCGGTGATGATCTTGACGTAGCGGCGTTCTTCGCTCACCCAACGTGCATCATCCGCATTTGCTGGCGTGCGGCGCATCGGCAATACTTCACCAGGAACGAGTGAGATTTGCCCGGCATTCACGCCCAGATTGATGAGAGAATCACGCACGGCTTCGGCGCGCCCATTGGCCAATGTCACCTCGCGCTCACCGGAGTTTGGATCAGCAAATCCTTGCAAAGAAGCTTTGAGATCGCGATACGTTTTCAACCGTTGCGCCAAAATTTTCAACTGCGGTCCCGGTATGCTCTGATGAAAATACTTCGATTGTACCACGGCGCTGTTGCGGTCGAAATAAATTTCGGCAATGAACGGCACTTCATAAGCGAGACGTGAGAGTGTGAAGATCGCCACGGTATCATCGGTGGCAAACCGGCCTTTGGGAATAGTGTAAAATGCGGCGCTGCGCCGGTTGTTCTTCTCGTTCATCTCGCGCACGCGGTTTTCCATATCGGCCTGCGCGATGAGATGGTGCAAGCCGGACTGCGCGGTGCGCCACTCCAAGTTGACAGTATCTACCGCGCCCGCTGCCAGTTGCGGAATGACGGTTTGCACGAGAGATTTCGCCGTGCCATTGTTCGTGCTCGTCAAAGCGACTGCCGTCGAATCATCAAGCGCGATTGAGATATTGCGCGCAAGACGTTGGCTGCTGTTTTTGACCGCAATCTGCAAGCGGCCTTGATAATCATCCTCGGTGATCCACGGGCTGTATTCGAACGTAATGTTGGTAATTTCAATATCCGAAAACGCGACGCGAAAACGCTGGATGTTGTGCTCGTCGCTTTTGGCGAAGCGCAGGTGCCGGTCTTGATCATACGCGAGCACCGCCGCAAAATATTCCCCGCCTTGCAGATCGCGCAACCGGAAGTCGGTGCCGGCGAGCCGCTGGCTGATGAAAAACGGCGTGCTCTCCAACGTTTGGAAAAGCGCGCTCGTGCTCTGTTTGGCGCTGTTGACCGTGTTCGCAATCTTGGCGCTGTCTTGATCCACCACCAGCCAGTACGTCACGCCGTCGTACAAATCCGGATCCTTCGTCGCTTCCCACGCCACCCGCACGCTGTCGGATTCCAACACCGCGTCGAATGGCGGCTCCATGAATTGAAAACCCTCCGGGCCGATGGGATGATGCGTCACGCTGCCGCGATAGGTGCGCTCGAAAAGCTGCGAGTCTTCCATCGCGGCGAGATCGAGGCGCAGAGCATTGTTCCGCCCGGGAATCACGCTGGTGATCGGCGAGCGCATATCGTCCAGGCGCAGGCTGAGGCCGAACGCCAAATGCGACAGCAAGCGATCGCTGAAATCATAGCCGCCGCGCAACGCCAGCAGTTGATTCCACATCAGCTCGGTGCCGAGGCTGAACGCGCCTTTCTCATCGCGAATCTTTTTGTAGTCGGTGGAAAGCTGCAACTGCAAGCCGGTGTGCGTGCCGGTGTTGAACGCGATGCCGGCGCGAAATGTGCGCGGTAGCGGCGTGCCTTGCGAGATGAACGTCTGCGACTGGCCAAGCTGCGTCATCGCCACGCCGGCGGAAATGATGCCGTAATCGAATAAGCCGTTGCCGCTGTTGAGAAAACGAAAACGCGACGAGCGATAGAGCAAGCCGGTGTCGAACACCCACGCGTTGGCATCATATTGCGCCAGCTCACTGCGAAAATATTTCACATTCGCGCCGAGCGCCAGATTTTTTCCCCACAATTGAAACGGCTGGCCGATGCTGGCCGCGACGAGTAAATCACTTGCCGAAGCCGCGGCGATATTTGTTTGCCGCGTGCTATTGAATTCGGGCATGCCCTGATAGGCGACACCCAAACCAAAGCGCGTTTGGTTGCTCCACGGCATGCGCACGCGATGGCCGTAAAACAGCGAGGCACTGTAAATATCGGCAAACCATTTCGTATAAGTGGCCGACCATTGCCATTCGCGCAAAAATCCGGCGGTGCCAGGGTTCGCGTAAACGGCGTAAAGATCATCGATGGCGCCGGTGAGGCTGCCGGCAAGTCCCTGTTGCCGCGCGCCGGGTATGACTTGCAGAAACGCCGCACCCGAACGGATTTGCCCTTCGACCAGCGCCGGCCAAATGAGCAAGGCATACAACAGAGAAATCAGAAAAGCCGGGGCCCGGCTTTTCCAAGGCGAGACTTTGTTTTGAGTATTCATCGAGCAATAATAAATTTTTTCCAAGAATTGTATTCACCGGAGCGCAACGTCACGAGATAGACGCCGCTCCCCACTTTTTGGCCATTTTCCGCCACGCCGTTCCAGTCAAAAAAATTCCAGCCGGCATTGAAGAATGTTTCGGTTATATTGCACACCCGTTTGCCGTTGACATCAAAAACCTCGAGCCGCGCGACGCGGTTGGAGCTAAGCTTGAAATTGATGCGCAGTCTGTCTAGCGTCACGCCAGGCTCATAAACATTGCGGTCGAGGTACATGTCGTTGCCGCTCTGCACGATGATCGACGCGGTGTCGCTGGCCGCATTGCCGAAGACATCCATCGTGCGGATTTCAAAAATGATTCTTTCCCGCTTCACCGCGGTGAACAAGCGCGTGTTGGTGAAAGGCACCGGCACATCGTGCCAGGCTTCAGTTCGCAACGTCAATGGCTGCGCATAATCGCTCGTCAATGTCGTGCTGATGTAATCGTCGGCAAATTTCTGGTCGACCTGGCCATCGGCAAAATAGACCCACAAATCCCACGAGCGGACTTGCACCGGAAATTGCATTTGCACTCTCGCCGGCTCGCCGATATCAACCACCGGCGGCATCGCTGCGATCAACGGGGTGGGAATGCCGACGGGCCGGATAATGTAATAGACCGTCGTTGTCGCGGAATTATTGCCAAGCTGCGTCTGGTCTTCATTCTCGGCTTCCACTTCCACTTTGTTGACCAGAGGGTGGATGCCGACCGGCAGATTGGCAATGACCGTTGCCTGGAATTTGAAACTCAGGCTTTGCCTCGGCCCCAAACTGGCGAAAGTCCATTGCAGCGGCCGGGCGTTGCCGTTCTCCGGCGCGATTTCAAAGTCGTGCGCCTGCGCCACCTCAGCGGGAAGAAAATCCCGCACCTTCACATTGCGCGCGGTGATCGCGCTTTCATTTTTAACCGTGATCGTGTAGTTGTACTCACGATTGCGCCGGACGACCGGAAAAATTTGATTGCCGACGGTAGCAGACGAATCGGTTTGCGGCGTTTGCGCCACAGCGCCATCTATCGTCGGCAGCGGCGGGAAGAGCACGAGAACCGTGTCCGTCGCGGCATTATTGGCGCGCAAAGTGTCATTGGCGGCGAGCAGATCGACGCGGCTGATGAGCCGATCCAAAGCACGCGGCACCTGTTGGACAAAATCAACGGCGACTGCAATCGAGGCAACGCTGCCGGCTTCGAGACGGCCGACTTCCCAAACCAGCGAGTTCGCGTTCGCACTCGAGATCGGAGGTGTTGCGCTCACGAAACGCACGGAATCCGGCAACACTTGTGTGAGACGTACATTTTCCGCGCGCTCCGGCCCCAAATTCCTTAAATTAATATTATAACGAAACGGCTCGCCCAGAGTCACGGCATTAAAAATTTTATTATTGGCGAGCGTTTCAAGTTCAGTGTCAGAGGCCATCGTCACTTCGACATCAGTGGCGCGCCATCGTGGCGTACCGGGAACGAAATATTGGCCTATGCCGCGCCCGCTGTCGCCGTTGCGCTCCACCGTGACCTCGACGACGCGCCAGGTGCCATTGTAATTCGGGTCCGGCGAGGTGTGCGCCATCACGTAGAAGTTTTGAATCCAACCCAGCAGCAGTTGATAAATGTCGTTGAACTCAGCGGCGCGGCTGGCTTGGAAAAACAGGCCGCCAGTTGCCGCGGCAATTTGGCCGAGCGTGTCAACACTCGCTTCGGTGCCCAAGGCGATGGTGTGAATCGGGATGTTGTAAGCGCGCGCGCTATCGATCACCGCCTCCGGAGTTGCCCCGCCGCGGTTGTTCAGGCCGTCGGTGTAGAGAATGATCGCACGCCGATTGGTTTCCCGCTTCGTCTCTTGAATCGCCGTCATCAGCGAAGCGTAGATGGCGGTTGCAAGGCAAGTATCCGCCGTTGCCACGCTCGTGATGAGCGGAGCTTTGTCGTTGGTGAATGGGTACAATTCGCTGACGATGCCGCAAAATTTAATGAGCCCGACGCGGTCGATGGGCCGAAGCTGCCGGAGAAAAGTGAGAACGGCCAGCTTCGCATCTTCCAGCTCGTTTTTAATGCTGCCGCTCACATCCATCACCAGCATGGTGCTGGTCGGAAACCCTGCGGCGCGACGCACTTCGGTGAATAGCGGCGCCGGCGTTTGATTATAAAGATTGGGGTCCGGCGGAAAAGCAGGGTTGTCGCGGTGATACTCTGAGATTTGTTGCCAGATTTGGGAGATCGATTGGCCGTTTTCGGTGGTGTCTTGTGGGCCAAGCCAGCGGGCGGTGTCGGCAAGTCCGGTAACAGGGAAGCCATTTTGGTCAGTGATCGAAATCGTGGTGAGAATCGGGTCGGGAAAAAATCCGGTCAAGCCGCGCAACGAATACTCACCACCGATGGCAATGTTATTCACCCGCACCGTTAGCGGCGCCTGACTTATCTTGGCACGCGCTCTGGGTTGGGCAAGCGCCTGAGACGTCGCCAGGATGAGCAGCAGGCAAAACGAAAAGGCACAGTGCGCCCGGGCGCAGCGCCAAAACTTCATGTAACATGGCGTCATGGCAAAAGCTCGCAATAGTTTTAGGGAAATTTAGTTGTCGCAGGCAGAAAGGAGCACGTGCAAGGATGAGAAAGAAACGCCTCGAGATCTTTGGCAACAACCTCAATGGCGTCCAAGTGGGTGAGGTGAATGCAGAGAACAAAATTTGGAAGATCCTCTCCACGTCGTTCGTTACATCAGCACCAAAGATCGTCTGCCCAAGTTGCTTATAATTTTACACCGTCCAAGATGTTATTAAAGCTGAGTAACAACCATGACAGTTTAGTGAATTATTTAGTCAAAAGCAAGAAATTTTTCTTTACATGAAATACAATCGGCGCAGTCAAAAGTTGGTGAGGTTGCAGCGGATCGAATATGATGAAAAATCAGCAGCGCTGATTTTTGTCCTGATTAAAGTTGCGTTGGCAGCGGTCGGGCAGCTTACACGCAAGCAACAGCAAAAGTTAGCCGAGCGGCTGATTTCGACCACCATACGCAGCGAAAACGTAACTGTGTTGTAGCTGCAAAACCTCCCTCCCCAAAACAGGACGCTTGGTTGAGTTCATGGATAGAAATAATGAATTGTGAAAAATCGTGAGGAAGTTTAAATAAAAGTTCTTGCTTTTATTCACCCGGCTTGCCTAATTTCATTTACAGATCCAGTTAAACTCAAAACCGGCAAATTATCGCGAGGGAGAAGTCCCGCATGAATTCCAAGCAAGTCCCCTTTATTATCGCCGCCTTGCTCGTGGCCGCGCTGCCTTCCTCGGGATTTTCGCAAGGCTTCGGCAAGAACAAAATTCAGTATCAACACCAACGCTGGCAATACATTCAATCCGAGCATTACGATATTTATTTTTATGGCGACGGCCTGGCCGCGGCGAAATTTACCGCCGCGGTCGCGGAGTCATCCTACCAGCAAATCAGCCGGCTGCTCGATTTCAAAATGCAGGCGCGCACGCCTATCCTGGTTTACAACTCGCACAACGATTTTGAGGAAACCAACATCAGCCCGGAGATTGTCGAAGAGTCGGTCGGCGGGTTCACCGAATTTTTCAAGAACCGCGTCGTGCTGCCTTACGAAGGCTCAGCCGAACAGTTTCGCCACGTCATTCATCACGAGCTGGTGCATGCGATACACTTGCAATTTTTTTATGGCACCGGCACCGGCTCGACGCTGCGAGGCCTGGCCGGCTTTTCCTGGCCGCTGTGGTATGGCGAAGGCCACGCCGAATATTTTTCATCGCACTGGGACAGCGAAGCCGACAACTTCATTCGCGACGCCGTGGTTTCCGGTTATCTGCCGCCGATTCCGTATCTCAACGCGTTTCTCGCTTACAAAGGCGGACAGGCGCTGTTGTATTGGATCGAGAATCGTTACGGCGTGGAAAAAGTCGCCCAATTCAATCACGCCATGCGCCGGATGAAAAATCCCGAGCGCGCCTTCAAAGACGTCTTCGGCATGTCGATGGAAGATTTCAGCGAGGCGTGGCACCAGGGCATGCGCGAAGAGTATTGGCCGGAGATCAAGCGGCGCACGGCCCCGGCGGATCTCGCGACGCCGATCACCGATCACGTGAAGAGCGCCGATTTCATCAACAACAGTCCGGCGCTGAGCCCGAGCGGCGACCGTCTGGTTTATCTCAGCGATAACGCCGGCAAGTTTGACATTTACATGGCCTCGACCATTGAAAGCGGCAAGCCGCGGCGCCTCATCAGCGGGCAAAAGCACAGCGGTTTGGAAGAATTGAAATGGCTGCGTCCCGGCATCAGTTGGTCGCCCGACAGCCGGCAAATTGCATTCGCCGCCAAAGCCGGCGCGCGCGACGCGATTCATATCGTCGATGTTGAAAAGAGCAAAATCATCCGTACGTACAAGCCGAAACTGGATGGGCTGTGGTCGCCGGCGTGGTCGCCGGATGGAAAGACCATCGCCTTTATGGGCATGCAAGCCGGACGCAGCGATATTTTCCAGTTGCACGTGCAAGACGGCACGATTACGCCGGTTACCAATGATGC
>JBOHQZ010000311.1:0-7395 GCA_050732275.1 bacterium | reverse complement strand
GGCTTTGGTTGAATCGATTTTTCAACAGCTCGGCGAAGCTTGCAAAAAGATTGGCGTCACGTTGTGTGGAGGACATACCGAAATCACTGCCGGCTTGGATCGTCCCCTCATCGCCGGCTGTTTGCTCGGCGAAGCGCCGACTAGCCGATTTTTTTCGCCGGAGCGTATTGAAGTTGGAGACGCGATCATTCTCACCAAAGGCCTCGCGGTTGAAGCGACTTCGATCATTGGCCGCGAGCACGCCTCCTCTCTTTCCGAAATTTTCGATGCCGAATTTGCCCAAAACTGCAAACGTTTTTTGCAAGATTCCGGCATCAGTGTGTTGCCCGAAGCGCGTTTAGCCTGGCAGGAAGAGGGTATTCACGCGTTGCACGATCCCACCGAAGGCGGCCTCGCCAATGCCATTCACGAATTATTAATCGAGCGCGATCTCGGCGTCGAAATTCAGATGGAGCATATTCCGCTGTTTCCGGAAACCAAACTCCTGTGCGACCATTTTCATCTTGATATTCTCGGACTGATTGCCTCCGGCGCGTTGCTGATTATCGGCGCGGAACAAGCTTGTACACAACTCTTACCTTGTTTGCATCGCGAGAAAATCATGGCGACGATCATTGGCCGCGTTTTGCCAAAAGGTAGAGGGAGATGGCTGGTCGACGGAGAGAAACGCAGCGAGTTGCCGGTGTTTCGGCGGGATGAAATTTTGAAGGCGATGAAGTAGCGCATTGAGCGTAACCAATTTTAAATTGGTTAAATTTTGCTTGATTTTAATGACAATTCATGCTAACATATTTCTACGGTTGGAAACGAGCACAAGCAGTCGAAGGAGGGTAGGCTATCGGATCATCCGGAACAGAAAAATGGCAGCCGTTTAATCGCGAACAGGCCTTGGCGGCGCGGGATTTCTCAAGGGCCGGAGAGAAGTTCATTGATCGTAACGATCAGGTCACTGAAATTCTGTACTCAATTTTAACGCCATTGGGTTATAAGGCCTATGTTTCAGTACAAAGGCTTCAACATATTGAGAAGCATCCAATAGCTTCCAAACATAAAAATGACATCGCATATATCTTGAATAACCCGGATTTAGTAACGCTGAATTTCGAAAATCAAAATACACACATTTTTTACAAATCTTTTTACGGGAAGTTGCTACTGGCTATGCCGGTCCATGTTCAAAATGAGTTTAATTATGTCGCGACCATGTACGATACAGAATACATTAAAGGTTTTAAACAAAACTGGCTTACAACAAGCGGATTTCTCTATTTACGAGGTGGATTCAAATGGAAAAAATGGAGATAAGATTAGCAGGCGAGGTGATTGAATTCATCTTCGGCCCATCCACGCGCATAGTGTTTAACGACGAGGATCAACCTGGGCTTGAAATCGGTCGTGATAAGAAAAGCCGAAAAATCGTCGCTTTCATGAGTTTGGATTTTCCTTATCTCTATCGCCGCATTCTCCAAGGCCTCAAAGAAAAGCCGATTCTCGGGCGATTTGCCGTGACAGTGGTGGAGGAATACGACAAAATCACTCCGATTTGCGACCCCCACGTGAAAAACGCCACTTTCGCCGAAATCGTGCAATGGGTGTGGGAGAAATATTATGCCCATCTGGAAGAACCAATGGTAGTTGGAACCCAACAGGTGTAGCCAGTGCGTAAGAAACGGCATATTTCGATAAGGAAAAGCCTTGCTTTCAAAGCAGGGCTTTTTTGTTGAAAGTGGCCTTTAGTAAGATCGGTCATTATCAGATCGGCATACCATCTTCAAATAGTTTTTAAACGCCTTGCAAAAAGATCTGTCTTTTAACATTCTGGCACTTCAGCGGGAACTTTTGCCATTCCCGCAGCGATTAAATTACAGCAAATCTTTACAAAATTTTACTTGGACAAAACTTTTGTAATGCCTAAATTGCGGTGTGTACGGATATTCTCTTACAGGCGTAGCCAGTAAATGGAGTCAGTTATGAGCGTGAAGCAATACTTTTGGCAAGATGAGCGAGGAAGTTGGAGCCGCCGGGTGACGAGTATGGTTTTGTTGTTCACCCTTTTGATCGTAACGACTGAAGTTTCGGCGCAGTATTATTTTGGCCGCAACAAAGTCCACTATAACAGTTTCCGCTGGCAGATTCTCAAGACCAAGCATTTCGATATTTATTTTTATCCGGAGATGCGCGAGCTGGCGGAGATGGGCGCGACGTTTGCCGAGGAGGCTTACGGCCGGCTGGAAAATCAGTTCAACCACAACGTCAAAAATCGCGTCCCGCTGATTTTCTACTCCAATCATTTCCATTTTCAGCAAACCAATACCATTCCCTATCTTATTCCGGATGGCGTGGGCGGCTTTTTTGAATTCCTCAAAGGCCGCGTCGTAATTCCCTCCGACGGCAGCATCACCGCGTTTCGCCACGTCATCAACCACGAGTTGGTTCACGTTTTCATGCATGCCAAGATCAACCGCGTTCTCAAAGACCACAAACGCACGCAATATGCCGGCGCGCCGCTTTGGTTCACCGAAGGCCTGGCGGAATACTGGTCGGAAGGGTGGGATTCTGAAGCCGAAATGTTCATTCGCGACGCCGTGCTCTCCGGCTATTTGGTGCCGCTCAGCCAGATGTACCAAATCTACGGCACGTTTTTGATGTACAAGGAAGGCCAGGCGATTTGCAAATTCATCGCGGAAACTTACGGCGAGGAGAAAATTCTCCAACTGATGGAAAATCTTTGGAAATCGGAAAATTTTTCCGAGGTGATGGAGATCACCCTCGGCGTCAATTATCGCAAATTCGACGAGCAATGGCTTTACCATCTCAAGAAAAACAAATATCCGTTGATGGAAGACAGCGATGCGCCGGGAATGATCACCCAGCACGTCACCAACAAAGGGATCAACACCAAGCCGGCCTTTGCCGAGATCGACGGCAAGCGCCAGGTCGTGTTCACTTCCAATCGCATGGGTTATTCCAACATTTATCGCATTCCCTATGGCGACGAGCGCGGCGAGAAGCAACACCTCGAAACGCTCATTGAAGGCGAGCGCACTTCGGATTTTGAAGCGTTCAATTTGCTGCGCAGCAAGATCGACGCGGACAAGCAGGGCCGGCTGGCCTTCGTCTCCAAAAGCGAGGGCAAAGACGCCGTGTACATCTATTCTTTGCGCGAGAAAAAAGTTTTGAGCCGCCACCAGTTCGACGATCTGGTGACGCTGTTTTCGCCATGCTGGTCGCCCGCGGGCGATAGAGTAGTTTTTTCCGGCATCAATTTCGGCGGCGCGCGCGATTTGTATATTTTGGATCCGGCCAACAATAATCTGCAAAAGCTGACCAACGATTTTTATGACGACCGCGATCCGAGCTGGTCGCCGGACGGCAAGGTCATCGCCTTCAGCTCCGACCGCACCGAGTTCGGCAAAGATGGGGCTTATAATCTGTTTTTCTACAATCTCGAGACCGGCGCGATCGAATACGTCACTTACGGCGATCACCGCGATTACACGCCGACCTGGTCGCCGGACGGCAAGGCGCTGGCTTTCACTTCCGATCGCGATGGCGCCTTCAACATTTGGCTTTTGCAAAATACACGTGACGCCATGTCACAGGTGGTGATGAATAATGGTGAGGCCGGGAAAGAATCCGCCATCCCCTCCGCGCCAACATTGACGAACGGGCATCTCGCCAACGTTGCCGCAATGAATGGAATATCCCACGCGCCGCTCCCTTCTGCGCCGGCGCCGCTGTATCCGCACGCGATCAATGGCGCGTCGGAGATGCGCAAGCTGACGAGCTTCACGACCGGCGCTTTCGATCCGGAGTGGACCGACAACGGCAGCATGTTGTTCACGGCTTTCGAGGAGTTTGGCTTTCAGATTCGCGAGCTGAAAAACGTGCAAGAGTCTTTCAACAAGGCCGAATTAGTCGTAGCCGATACGGTGAAAGCCAAAGCCGATCCGTGGACCGTTGGCAAGCTGGAGGGCGCGATGACGCCGACGACGGTGGGCTACAAGCGCAAATTCAGCCTCGATATCGCCCAGAGCCAGATCACGCAAGATCCGATTTTTGGCGCCGCCGGCGGCGCGCAGCTCGCCATGTCCGACATGCTCGGCAATCAGCAATACTATTTCCTCATCTTCAACAATGCGCAAAGCCGCGATGAGTTTATCCGCAGCTTCAATTTCGCGGTTACCCAGGTCAATCTGGCGAAACGGGCCAATCATGCGCTCGGCCTTTATCATTTTGCCGGGCGATATTACAATTATGCCGAGGGTTTTTTTTACGAGCGCCGGTATGGCGGCTTCGGCTCGATCAGCTATCCGCTCAACGTTTTTCAACGCCTGGAAGCGAGTTTGAACATCCGGCAATCGGATAAAGAATGGGAAAATTTGCGCTCCCGGCGCGCATTTTTGGTGTCGAATTTTGTTTCTTATATTAAAGACAACTCGTTGTGGGGTCCCTCCGGGCCGCTGGACGGCGAGCGTTTCAATTTCACGGTCGGCAACACCATCGACGTGCAGCGTTCCAATGTGAATTTTTATACCGTGATCGCCGACTATCGCCGCTATTTTCGCACCAGCCAGCGCACGGCGTACGCGATTCGCTTGACCACGCGCTATAATCACGGCAAAGAGGCGTTTCCATTTTTCATGGGCGGCAGTTGGGATTTGCGGCTTTATCCACGCTGGCAAATTTGGGGTCAGAAGACCGTGCTGCTGAGCCACGAATTTCGCTTCCCGGCCATCGACCATTTCGTCGTGGCGTTTCCGTTTGGCGGGCTGGGTTTTAGCTCGATACGCGGCGCCCTGTTTACCGACCTCGGCAACGCCTGGGACAACAAGCTCGATGATTTGCTCGGCAGCGCCGGCCTCGGCGTCCGTTTGCGCGTCGGCGGATTTTTGTTGCTGCGTTACGATTTTGGCAGACGCTTTACCTGGTACGATGTCGGCGACAAGTTTTCGTTAAACGGCCTGAAACTGCACAGCCGCGTGCATCACCAGTTCTTCTTTGGCTGGGACTTTTAAACGCGCGGATATTATGGACGGACGCAGATAACTGCGGACAAAATGGATTGACACCGAAAAGCATAAATAAAATGGACGCACATAAACAGTTTCAGTCTCATCAATGTTTTTCTCTTTTCTTTTTGCCTTTTGCTCTTTGCTTTTTCCTCTCAGGTTGTTCTCGTTTGGCCGTCAAGAAAATTGCGCAGCTTGATGCGGAGGCCTCGTGTCAGGCCGGTATCACGGAAGAACGGCGTTTTTATACCTCCACGACGATTGATTTGCCCTTGCAAGAAGTAGCGCGGTTCAAATTATCTTCCGCTCCCGGCCAGAATCTCTGCGCCAACCCGAGCCTCCTGCTCGTTCCGACTTTGGATGGGCGGCTGTCGATCATCGATCTCAAACCTGCCAAAGCCAAGAGCAAAAAGAAAGTCATTCAAAAAAGAAAGCTTTCCCGCGGCCACTCCGGCACGATTGCGATCGCCGAACAAAGCTTGCTGGTTGCCATGCAATTCGGCAAAGAGACGCTGATGCGATACAAGCTTAGCGATGGCGGCAAATTGTGGGAGATCGACGCCGGCGATATTGCCAGCGAACCGCTGGTGGCTGACAGCTCGGTTTACGTGACGGCGCTTTACAAACACGTCGATGCCTATCGCCTGAAAGACGGCACGCGGCGCTGGCAATTTCGCACCGAAGCGCAATTGCACGCTTCACCGGCGCTCTCACAAGGCATTTTGATCGCCGCGTGTGACGACGGCAAGGTGTTTGGCTTGGAGGCTTTGAGCGGCAAAAAGCTCTGGGAGTTCGATTGCAGCGAACCGGTTTTGGCCACACCGGCGATTCATCAAGGCCTCGTTTTTGTCGGCGGCGCCGGTGAAACGATTTTTGCGTTGAATCTGCAAGACGGTACGATGAAGTGGAAAACTAAAATCGGCGCAAAAGTTGTTCACACTCCCGCGGTCAACGACAGCATGGTGATCTTTGGCAGCGGCGATAGCCGCGTGCGCGCCTTCAATATCAACACCGGCGCCCTGCGTTGGACTTTCCGCGCCGGCAGCGTGATCGGCACCTCGCCCTTGATCGCGGACAATCTCGTTTTTGTCGGCTCGCTGGATCACAACCTCTATGCCCTCAAAACTCGCGACGGCGACGTGGTTTGGCAGCAGGAATTGGAAGGCCGCGTGCGCACCAATCCCATCATCGCCGGCGATCAGCTCATCGTCGCCAGCGAGGATCGGTACGTTTATGTTTTCGGCAAAGCGGTAATGGCAGGGACGAACTAAAAGCTCGTAGTAATGCCTTCAGGCATCGGACTCTGGAATTTTGAAATTGTTTCAAATAGTAATTTTGTTCGTTCACTTGTTTATGTCAATTATTGAGAATACAGCAATCGAGCGCCCCAAACGAACCGGCCTTTCGTTCAATGAAGGCTTGATACTTGCGGGAGAGTTTCCCGGAGATGGCTTGCCAAAGCCGGTTGCTTTCCCCGATCCCGCGGGGAAAACGATTGAACGAGAACAAGTGCAAGTCATAATATTAGAGAAACTAATCGAGTTGAAATTAGCTTCAGGAATGACCGCCTCACACCGCCTGCGCGACCTTGCCGATGTACAGGATTTGATCATCGCGCTCAATCTGCCGCTCGAGTTCGAAGAAAAGTTGGATGCGAGCGTCGGAGCCGAGTATCGGCGTTTGTGGGAGGCAGCAAAAGTAAATAATTCTCTGAACACCAATAATTAAATGCTTTAGTTCTCCTCTCTGTTGCTTCAGCCAAACTACTGACTCCGCATGAGCTGAAATACAAACGGTTTTTGAAGTTGAGCATCGCTCCATCTTCAATTCATTTGAGTATATCGTATTGATTTCGACATTGCAAGATGAAAATTTGTCGTTTGGGTCTTTATAGTGGTCTTTCGTTTTTCCTCATTACCACCACCGCTTTCACACAAGAAAGCAAATCCGCCGAGCAAGCCGTCATTTCCATTGAAGCACTGCTGCTTGGTCTTCCGGTCCTGATTGATGGCAAAGAAGCGGGCTTCACACCCTTGCTTCATTGGCCTCTCCCGCCCGGCAAGCACGAGATCGCCGTCAAGCGCTCGTCGCCGGAAAGCTGGCTCGACTTTGATTGGACGGAAACCTGTTCGCTGCAAGCCGGCGACACGCTGACATTCGTCGCGCGCTTCTCAAAAGGCTACTCGCTTAATTCCACACCCTTCGGCGCGGAAGTTTATGCTAATGGAGTTTTGCAAGGCACGACCCCGCTAGTGTTACGCCTGCCGGAAGGCGAAGTGGCGAATGTTGAAATGCGCAAAAGCGGTTATCAATCGGCGCAACTGCAAATCGGCAAAGCGAGCGAAGCCGGCCAGCCGGAAACTCGTCTTTATGCAGTGGCTTT
>JBOHQZ010000310.1:0-7426 GCA_050732275.1 bacterium | reverse complement strand
TTTCTCCTCGAAACGCCGTGATTTCAAAGAACAATTTTTTCCTGAGCTAACTCCAGTCGGGCTACGCCCTCCTTCCGTTAGCTCAGGAATAAGCAGGTCGTGTTTTGCCGTAAGTAAAAATTTGAAAAAAATTAAAAAAAACTCTTGACTAAGATACACCAGTCGGACTTGGGCATATCGCTTTTTAAATTTTAAGAGACTCCGCTGCCCAAGTCCGACTTCACTTCGTTTCATCAGCAAGACGCTGGCGTTCCGCTGTTATCCACGCGCCAAGCTGCTGAATGTCGTCTTGAGAAAGCCTGGCCTCGGGATGGAGCAGCAGATACGACTTGAGCGGCATGGCTCCCTTTTCTACTTCTTCGCTCATCTCTTGGAGCTTTTTTCTCATTCGCTTTGGCTCGTAAGCAGCCCATTCGGAAAAATTCAAATGCTTGCGGCCGTCGTTGACGTGATCGACGAGAAACCACGAAACCGGCTCGACGTAGCTGTACAACGGCCATCGAGTTTCATGAGAATGGCAGTTCTGGCAAGCGCGCACAATGATCGCCGAAATTTCCGGCGGTATTTGGCTGTTCGCCTGAATCGTTCGCGTTGCCTCGACAGGCGGGTTGGTCTTTTCAGGTCCGGCGAACTGGATGGCCACAAACAATGCTGCGAAAACCAGGGCTGTCCATTTTAAAATCTTTCTCATCATCTCGTTTCCAGTTTAGTTTGAAAGTTGCCTTTCTACCAAGGCATTCCATGCTTTGCGGATTAATATCGGCAAAATTTCTAAACGAATGATACCGGCAACAATAAGATACCGCGTAGCAGATAAAGATTTAACTGGAGGAGATAAGAGAGTGTACGCTTTCAATAAAAGGTCACAATAATTCAAGGTCTGTACACCCACGCTCCGGCGCTTACATTCTGACCGAGACCATATCCGCCCGCAATCAGCACTTCTCCATTGGGCAATAGCGTTGCGGTTGAAGCTAATCTGGATAATCGGTTTGTGCCCAATGTGCCCGCAACCACACTAAATGCGTTGGTCTGCGGATCGTAAATCACCGCGTTGATGGCGCCGCCGGCAATCAGCGCTTTGCCGCTTGGCAAGAGTATGGAGGTGCCGCCATGCTTATAGCGAATGGTTGGCATCTCACCAATTGCCCTGAAAGCGCCGGTCGCGGGATTGTATATTTCTGCGCTGGCATACGCGGCCTGATCGTCACGTTCGTCCGAGCCGCCATTGACGAGAACCTGCCCGTCCGGAAGCGGCACCGCGTCATGCTTGTGGCGTCGTGTGGTCATGTTGCCCGTGGCGGTGAACGTGCCGGTAGTCGGGTCGTAAATTTCCGCGCTGGCATGGATGACGATCGTCGAGCGTCTGCCGCGATGGCCGCCGATAATGAGTATTCTGCCATCTTGCAGCATGGTCATCGTATGAGCCGCACGCGCCGTTGTCATGTTGCCCGCCGGCGCAAAGCTGCCAATCGCCGGGTCGTATAATTCCGCATTGGAGATTCCCGCAATTCCGCCGGCGGTAACGAGAACCTTTCCATTCCTGAGAAGTATCGCACCGCCTCCTTCACGTGCCGTTGACATCGGGCCCGTTGGCGTAAATCTGCCCGTGGCCGGATCGTAGATTTCCGCGCTTGCGAGATCCGCTCCGACAGCGCTGCTATAGCCGCCGACAATGAATACCTTGCCATTGGGAAGTAGGGTGGCCGCGTGACCGGCGCGAGTTGCATTCATCGGGCTTGTGCGTGTGAAAGTTTTTGAATCAGGATCATAGATTTCTGCGGTCGCAAGGTCGTCTATACCGCCGGTAATGAGAATTTTCCCGTTTGGCAGCAGCGTTGCGGTGTGGGCGGCCCGCGCCGTGCTCATGCTGCCGATGGGCGCAATAACGCCGTAGGCGTCTGTAACCGCCAGTGGAGCGTCAGTTATGTTGCGGCGACAAGAGATCGAGCTGATCATTAATAGAATAGCGATGGCACAATACAGATTTTTACGCATGGGCATTCCTATCGGGTTAAAATTTGTCAGGATTCAATCATCTTCGCTCTTCTTTTCATCCAGCGTCGAATTTTTAAATCTTCGCGGAAGAAAAGTGGAAATATACAGGCTCGCGACTGGCGGCAAGTTTGATGCTGCTCACTTGCCAAGCAAGATCGTAACATCGTTGCTGGCAAAATTGGCTGCGACAATGTCGAGTTTGCCATCGCCGTTCATGTCACCGAGAGCCAGGCTGTTTGGCTCGTTGCCGGCAGAGAATGGAGAACCGGGCGCGGCGGCAAAACCGCCGCTGCCGTCATTCAATAGCACGGTGACATTTCTGCTGCTGAGCGGATGGCCGACAACCAAATCTTTCTTAGCATCATTATTGACCTCGGCAATAATGACTTTGTAACCGCGGCGCCCGAGGTTATAAGGCGAGTTGGGCGCGCGCTGAAAACTTCCGTTGCCCTCTCCCCACAAAATCGTCATGTTGTTAATGTCATCGTGCGTGATGACAAGGTCGAGTTTGGCGTCGCCATTTATTTCGCCAATCGCGACATTGTATGGACGGTTGAGAACCGGATACGGCGACCCCGCGGCGGCAGCGAAGCGCGCGTTGCCATCGCCCAGCAGCGCCGTCACGTTATTGCTCGCAACATTCGGTGTAATGAGATCGAGCTTGCCGTCCTGGTTCAAATCCGCTGCAGCCAGAGGATATGGCCCCCGGCCAACTGTAAAAGGTGAGCCGGCTGCAGGCGTGAAATGGCCTTTGCCATTGCCTAACAAAACCGACACGCTATGATGCCCATGATTGCTGGTGGCGAGATCGAGATTGCCGTCATTATTGGCGTCACCGAGGGCGAGTCCATGATTGTGAGGCGGCGTCTCATTGAGGAAAGCGAACGGTGAATTAGGCGCAGGTGTGAAACTGCCGCTGTCGTTGCCGAGCCAGACCATCATATTGTTGCTGTCGTGGCCAGTGAGGGCAAGGTCAAGCTTGTTGTCCCGATTAAGATCAGCAAGGGCGATGAGATGCGGCGCAACTCCAGTCGCGAGCGGTGAATGAGGCGCTGCCATAAAATCACCCTTGCCGTTGCCGAGCAATACGGTCACATCGTTGCTCCCCGCATTGGCCGTGAGAATGTCGAGCTTGCCGTCTCCATTCACCTCACCGACGGCAACATCCACCGGCCGGTTGCCGACGGCAAACGAAGAACCTGGCGCGGGCGCGAAAAGAGGTGTTTGGGAGGGCGCCGGCGATTGAGTATCACAACTCTCAACCAGGGCGCCAACAAACACGAAAATAAAAATCAGCTTGCTCATCGCACGTTTCATGATGCTCTCCTCTGCTTATGTTATTATTTTTGGTTGCGACTGAAAGTCGCGCTTCTGATATTCTTACTTCAACTTGATATCATAAACACATCGCCACACCCCATCTTTGCCGCGCGCCAACGGTCGCACGCTGATCGAGCTTCTGTCTCTCGGCGTGAGATAGGGATCGCCTTCGAACATCACTTCATCATTCTGCTTCTCATATCCTTTACCGGAGAGCACATAATGAATGTGCGCCGGATTGCCGCCACCGGGATAGGCGCCCGGTTTGATGGTGCGAAATTCGTATTTGCCCTCGGCATTGGTTCGCATCGTGCCGTGGAGGCGCGGGTTGGATGAGCTGTTGCTGCCTTTGCGATAATAGCCCTCGGCATCGGTGTGATAAACATAAACCGTGATGCCTTCCACTGACGTCTTGCCATCCGGCTTATAAACCGTTCCTGAAACGATAAGCGGCTCACCCGGCTCATCTTTTGAAGTGATGACGATTTTCCACACGCTGTCAGTCGTAGATGCTGTTGATTGGGAGAAAGCGTGGTCATCGGACAAAACTAAAGCACAAAGCAGTGCAATGATGACCTGGCACCAGCAAATGATTTTTGAAAATTTTACATTCATGGCAACTCTTTCATAATATGAGTCAATGTTAATTAAACTGTGTTCCAAAAAGGCAAAACGATTTTGGGCAAAACTATTGAACTCGAATCCGTTGGTCGCTTTTTTATCCGTTGGAGGTCATTTTCATTTTTGCAAGCAGACGAGCCGTCTGCGTTACAATGGCAGCCAGTACCGCCACCATGATTTGCCAATTCCAAACATCTCCGCCCACAGATCGAGCATGCGTTTATCCCCGTTCAATACGCCATTGCGAGTCACGCCTTCGGGCGGCGGAAGCAGCGCCGTCATGCGATCATAAATACGAGCGCGTTCCGAGGCGCTAACGCGAAAGAGCAAATGCCACAGCGTGAACGTGTCGGCCTCGCGCGCTTCCGCCAGCACGATGCTGATTGCCGCAGTGTCATCGCGAGCCAAATCGAATTGCTTCAGTGCCGTGCGAAATGTTGTGGTGACGTCTTCCGAATAAGGCGTACCCGGCGCCATATTGGGCCGAATCTCGCAAAAAGCGCCGGCGGGAACCGTTGACTCCGGGCCGTGCTCGTTTTCAAGTGCGACATAACCTTTGACGACGTGCAAGCGCCCAAAACCGGATTCATCTATTTGCAGCGTGTATTCACAGCCGAGATCGACGGCGAGCGCCGAGGCCGTCTCCACAAAGAAAATTTTTGGCGGCGCCCAGATTTCGGCGCGCATCTCGCCTCGCGCCAGCGCGAGACGATGGTCGGTCAATTTTGCTTTCACCAATCGTATGCGGGTGTTGGGTGCAATCTCGACGTGCCCGATCATACCGATGTCGATCTTGGCGCGCGAGGAATCGTCCGTCTCGAGCCATTCGCCAACTGCCAATTTTCCGATAGCGTCAATACGTTCTGCACCGATCTGCGGGGCGCCGGCGAGACGCGCGACTCCCCACGAAGCTTGTTGCGTTTTCACCAAAAACCAAATTCCGCCAACCAGCAAAACCAGCACGGCCGCGGCCATGGCGCCTCGCATTCCCCACGCCAACCATTTGCCGATGTTGACGGCATCGCCCCAAAAGATTTGTTTAAAGTGAACGGCAGCGCCATTCTTGCGCGTACGCAACTCGGCCAACCAAGCCTGCCACAGCCTTTTTTCCGGCTCGATTCGCGCCGCGATCTCCGGCCAAAGATCGCGCGGCGGCTCGAGGCTTTGCGGCAAACGGGAAACTTGTTGGCGCAACGCTTGCAAGAACTGCATTTCGGCGCGACAATCCGCACAGGTTTCGAGATGCCGTTCGACTTCCTGGCGGTCTCCCGGCGTTAAAACGCCGTCGATGTAATCGTGCAATCGGTTTTCCATTTTATCGCAATTCATTTTTCCAGCGCCTCCCGCAACAGCTTGCGCGCCCGGTGCAACTGGGCTTTCGAGGTTCCTTCGGCCATGCTCATCAGCGCCGCGATTTCACCGTGCTGATAACCTTCAATATCGTGGAGCACGAACACTGCACGCGCCTGTTCGGGCAATGCCGCGATCGCGCGCTCGAGGTCGATCGTCGTTCCCGGCGCGGCCATATTGTGGCCTTTATCATAAACCGACAAATCGTCAGTCACCATAACTCTGGCGGTCCTTCTCCTTTTCGAGCGCAAATCGACGAGCACGACGTTGACCGCCAGGCGGTAGAGCCACGAGGAAAATGCGCTTTCACCGCGGAATGTGCCGATCATTTCCCACAACCGTACAAAAACGTCCTGCGTCAGTTCTTGCGCGCGCGTCGAATTCACCACGATGCGCAAACAGATGGCGTACACCCGGCCCACGTTCTCGCGATAAATTTGCTCGAACGCAACGCGATCACCATTTTGCGCGCGGCGCACCAAACTCGTTATTGCTGTCGCGGTTTCAAACTCGCGCTCCAAAATAACCTCCGCTTGGCCAGACTCGGTCAGCATGCTCTCTCAGTCGCTTTGTCAATAAGATACCGGCTGCAGCAAAAGGGTTTAAACGAATTTGAACGATTGGCATTTGAATTTTGCAACAAACGGGGGCTTGCTTTTGCTAAAAAAAATTTATACTTTTCGATTAACTCATGAATTGACCAAAACTTCGAGGAGATCATGAAAAAATTGCTTTCGTTAACTTTTGTTACCCGGCGTGATGATGCTGGGCTGCCAATCTTCACAAGATGAGCCGAAGAGCACGCCGGAAGCGGCCAAAGAAACCGCCGGCAATTATCCCGGTTGGGCGACGACCAAACAGCCGGAGACGACTTCCTCCGGCTTGAAATATATTGATATCGAAGCCGGCAACGGCGCTTCACCGCAATCGGGACAACAGGTCGCTGTTCACTATTCCGGCTATTTGACCAATGGAACGAAGTTTGACAGCTCAGTGGATAGCAACGAAGCACTCGTTTTCCCCGTCGGCGTCGGCCAAGTGATCAAGGGCTGGGATGAAGGTTTGAAGTCGATGAAAGTTGGCGGCAAGCGCAAGCTGATCGTTCCGCCGCAGCTCGGCTACGGCAAGCGCGGCGCGCCGCCGGTGATTCCGCCGAATGCGGAGCTGGTTTTTGATGTGGAGTTGTTGGAGGTGAAATAGACTGGTTGCCGGTCGCTCGTTGCTGATGCTCTTACTCATACTCTTACTCGCTTTTATGCTTTTTCAAAGCGCGTAGGAGTACGAGTACTTATTGCCGCACCTCGAATTGTCCGCCTTCACGACGAAGTGGCAAATTGAGATAAGCGGGGCTTAAATCTTCAACTGCGCCGAGACTTGTTAATAGGCCGGACGGCAACGCTTCATGCCGTATCAGCAGATAGGGGATGACTTCGTATTGGCCCGGTTGCAGTGACAACTGCTGGAGGGTGAAAACCGCCAACCGGCTATTGGACACTTTGCCGATGACCACAACGTCACGGGTGTTAGCGCCGGCAACTGGCTCGTAAATAAGCAAATCGTCCGACCCGACGCGCTTGAAAAACACCGCGCCTAAGAAGCCGCCAACCGAACGAGGAAAAACCACAGTGGCCGAATCGATGATCGCTTCCAGAGTCACGCTCACGCCGATGCGGTTCGCGAAATTTTTTTCCACCGACGGCGGCAGCATTGCGGTGCTGATGCGCAAGAATCTTCGCAACGATCGCGGCGCGCTTAGTTTGCCATCCTTATTGACGTCGCCCCTGCTGTAAAGGAACGCCCCATTTTGCACCACCACCTGGGCGGAATCGAGCAGGTAATTAGCCACAAAAAAATACATGTTGAAAATGCCGCTGAGGCCGCCGGCCGGGCCCTGGCTTCCTTTCGGCGGCAAATTAATTTCAAATCCGCCGTTCTCATCGGTGAGGGTGGAGATATTGAAGCCGGCCATCCAAACCATAATGCCCTTGGCGCTCGATTGATCGGCAAGCTGCGCCACGCCGCTGATTTTTCTTTTCTCTTCGGAGATCTTATCATCACCAAAAGGATTTGACGTGCAACCGTAAATTAAATTGAGAGCAGCGGCAACGAGCGGAAGCAGGGCAAAGCTTTTCTTTCT
>JBOHQZ010000309.1:0-7452 GCA_050732275.1 bacterium | reverse complement strand
TCCGGCGGCAAGTTCAGCGCTTTGCCAACGAAAGATTTGCGTGAGGGGCCAACCAAGATCGGACAACCGAGGCCGCGAAATTCCGGCAAGCGGCGCAGGATTTCGTAATTGTCTTGCACACGTTTGCCGAAGCCGAGGCCGGGGTCGATGACGAGACGATCTTCCGTGATCCCGGCGGCGCGGGCAAGCGCGATTTGTTCTTCAAAATACAGATAAAGCTCGTCCAGCAAATTTTCGTAAGTCGGATTCGACTGCATGTCGGCCGGGCTGCCTTTGGTGTGCATGATGACCACCGGCACATCAAGCTGCGCGACAGTGGCAGGCATTAGCGGATCGAATTGAAAACCGCTGATATCGTTGACCAAGCTGGCGCCGGCTTGTACCGCTGCTGCCGCAACTTCAGCTTTGTAGGTGTCGATACTGAGGGGAATGTTGACACTTTTGGAGAGCGCTTCGATTACCGGAAGAACGCGGCTTTTCTCTTCTTCAGCGGATACCGGTTCGGCGCCGCCGCCGTAAACGCCTTGCGGCCGCGTGGATTCACCGCCGATATCGATCATATCAGCGCCTTCCTCGGCCAGGTGTTGGCCGTGCGCAATCGCGGCCGCCGGCGAATAATAGCGGCCGCCGTCGTAAAATGAATCCGGCGTGCAGTTGAGCACGCCCATGATCAACGTGCGGCTGCCGATCTGCAAAGGTTGCGGCTTGGTCGCAAGCACAAATACCTCGCGCTGCTGCCGTTGGAGAAACCGGCCCAGCTCTCCGGCAAAAGCTCTTGTTGCAGGCGAATTAAGTTGAGGTGACTGCGCCAACCCTTGCAAGGTTTTGATATCGGTAAAAAGATAGCCGGTGTTGGAAGTGATTGGCCAAAACCGTATTCCAAGCTGCTTGAGTTCGGCGCCGAGATCCGCTGGAAATTCGGCTGGCCGAGCCAAGACTTTGAAAAGGTAAGAATGATTTTGCAAGCTGGAAATGAGATCCTCTGGCAGCTCCGTAATCGCCGCGCCAAATTCAGCCAGGATGTCGTGCCGGGTGGTAAGATGTAACTTGCGGAATGAGTAGGTGGGCATGGCTGGATGCAGGTAGCTGGATCCTGGATACTCCTGCTCATACTCCTTCTCGTACTCTTGCTCGCTTTTAGAGCTTTTGAAAAGCGAGTACGAGTGCGAGTAAGTGCAGAAGCGACCAGCAACTAATTTTTCAAACTATCCGGCCGAAGATGCGCGGGAATTTCGCCGCGGGCCAGCATAATTTCGTAGAGATGGCGGCGAGCCTCGGCCGCAACTTTGTCGTCGTCGCCCCGGCTCAACTTGATCCGCTCGCGCAAATAAGCGATGGCTTTGTCGATATTGCCTTGGCGCTCGCAAATTTGAGCGAGATACATCCGCGCGTCGGGATGATTGTTTAGGACGATGGCCCGTTCGAACAGCTTGACGGCATTCTCAAAATCTTTGCGATTGTAATAAGCGATGCCGAGATTGTAATACGCGTCGGCATTGTTCGGCTCCAACGCCAGCACGCGCTCGTGGACCTCGAAAATTTTGGCGGCGTCGCCTTTGACGATATAAATCCTTCCCAAGCTCATCAGCACGCCGAGATGGTTCGGATTGAGACGGCGCAATCGTTCGAGCAGGTTTACCGCTTCTTTCTCCCGGTTTTCGAGCAAAAGATATTCTGCCGCCGCCAGCCCGGCATCAATATGGATAGGATTGAGCCGGCGGGCATATTCATACAAATCCAGCTCGTTGCTAAAACCCAGCGGCTCGAGGCGCGACACGTGCAATTGGCCGAGCAGCAAATAAATTTCGCTGTCCGTCGGCTCGCGCCGCCGGGCTTGCAGCAGCGCGCGCTCGGCTTCGTTCCATTTTTCCAGGCGAATATACATTTCGCCGAGCAGCCGGCTGCTCTCACCGCGCAGCGAATCATCTTTGGCACCGCGCTTCATCCGAGGCACCGCGCTGCGAAGGCTGTCTTCCCATTCCATTTTGCTCGCGGCCTTGCGGCGCAGATGCGCCATCAACGCGCGGCCATAAAGATTGGCAACCGGAGCGAAGTCCGAATCGGTCTGCAGCAAAGCAATAGCCTGTTGAAGCGCCGGCTCAGTTTGATCGGTGGCGACGGCCAGCCGCGCGGCATAATAGCGCTGCAAAAGCGCATCGTCGAGCTGATCTTGCCAAACCGTGGTTGCCGGTTTTTCATCGCCGTCCCACTCGTGAAGAATCGCGCGCGCCAATTCGACGGTCATCTCTTGCAAGCTGCCGAACTGCTGCGGCAGCTTCAAGTGAACGCCGGCGTGCGCGTCGGCCGCTTCGGTTTTGCGGAGATCAAAAAGCTGAAAGCTGCTTTGCCAACTATCGTGATGATTGGTTCGCGGCCCAATTTTGAACGTGCCAAAGCCGATTACCGGCAAGTCCGCTTGCTCGGCGAAGCGCAAGACGTATCCGAGATCGGCCAGCGAGTCCTGATGAGCGGCTTTGAACAGCGCGTCGGTGGGAATTTGATAAAACGGCGTGTGAGGAGTTTGTTGCAAGCGCTCGCCAATCATATCGGCAATAGCGAAACCTCGTGCCTCGGCCTTGATCCCGGTGACGCTATCCGTCTCTTCAACAAGCGGAAAGATCACCAAACCGATACGATTTCCCGGCACGTTGGGAGATTGGTAAAAATGAAGAAAAATGATGCCGCCCAGCAATCCTGCCGAGGCCAACGCCAAAACGGCGACGAACTTTTTTTTGCGAAGCGCCTGACCAAAGTGGTATAAATTCCACAGAATGAGAACGGCCATCCCCCAGATGATCATCAAAATGACGCTTCCCTCCGGAAGCTGCATGGCAATCTATCCTTAATTACGTTTCACGAATCACGCTTTTACGAATCACGTTTTACGAATTACGCTTCATTTCATGCGGCCACGGCTTTTTCGGCAGCGGCCACCGGCCGGCCGTTTTTGCCGTCTTCCACCGGCGGCAACAACTCGCCGTTGAAGATGGCGTCGATCTCATCGCCATCCACCATTTCTCGCTCGAGCAAGGTTTGGGCGAGCGCATGAAGCTTGTCTTCGTTTTGTTTGATAATATTCGCGGCGCGCTCGGTCGCCTCGAGCACGATGCGTTTGACCTCTTCGTCGATTTTTTGCGCGGTGAGTTCGCTGTAGTCGCGATGCTTCGCAATTTCCCGGCCGAGAAAAATTTCCTCCTCTTTTTTGCCGAAGGTCAGCGGCCCCATCGATTCACTCATGCCCCATTCGCAGACCATCTTGCGTGCCAGCTCGGTGGCGCGCTCGATGTCGTTGCCGGCGCCGGTCGTGGTCTCTTTGAAAACGAGCTTCTCGGCTTCGCGGCCACCCATCAGATGCGCCAGCAGCGATTCGCAATAGTTGCGCGAATAATTGTGCTTCTCGTCGATCGGCAGCGTGGTCGTCAGGCCGAGCGCGCGGCCGCGCGGGATGATGGTGACTTTGTGCACGGGGTCGGAACCCGGCGTGAATTTCGCAACCAGCGCGTGGCCCGCTTCGTGATAAGCGGTGATGCGTTTCTCATTTTCGCTGATCAACATGCTGCGGCGCTCGGTGCCCATCAGCACCTTGTCTTTGGCCTCCTCCAAATCGCGCATGGAGACGCGATCTTTATTGTTGCGCGCCGCGAGCAACGCCGCCTCATTGACCACGCTGGCGAGATCGGCGCCGGAAAATCCGGGCGTCGCCTTGGCCAGCACCGCCAAATTTACATCTTTAGAAATCGGAATTTTCTTCGAATGTACTTTGAGGATGCCTTCGCGGCCGCGCACGTCGGGCCGATCTACGACGATTTGGCGGTCGAAACGGCCCGGCCGCAACAAGGCAGAATCCAACACATCCGGCCGGTTCGTGGCAGCGATCAAGATAACGCCTTCGTTGGAGTCGAAGCCATCCATTTCTACCAACAACTGATTGAGCGTTTGCTCGCGCTCGTCATGGCCGCCACCCAAGCCGGCGCCGCGATGGCGCCCGACCGCGTCGACCTCGTCGATGAAAATGATGCACGGCGCATTTTTCTTGCCCTGCTCAAACAGATCGCGCACCCGCGAAGCGCCGACGCCGACAAACATCTCGACGAAATCCGCCCCGGACATGCTGAAGAACGGCACGTTGGCTTCTCCGGCCACGGCTTTGGCGAGCAAGGTTTTTCCGGTTCCCGGAGGGCCGAGCAGTAAGGCACCCTTGGGAATTTTGCCGCCGAGACGCTGAAATTTTTCCGGATCGCGCAGGAACTCGATGATTTCGCGCAACTCCTGCTTTGCCTCATCCGCGCCGGCCACATCGTCAAACGTCACCTTCGGCCGATTCTCCGTCATCAGCTTGGCACGCGACCGGCCAAAAGAAAAAATCCCTTTGGTGCCGACACCCTGCATGCGGCGCAGCAGAAAAAGCCAGAAGAACCCGAGTATGACCCACGGCAGCAAGCCGAGCAAATGATTCCACCACTCCTGCGATTCGTCTTTGAAGCTGACGGTAAATGGCAACTGGGCGTCGGCGTAAATTTTCTCCCAGGCTTCGGCGGTGGCGAAATTCGGCTTCTCGGGCAGATTGACGCGAATGTGCGTGGCGTTGCCGCGGGGATCGACGAACGGCTCCGCCAGTGCGGCATCCAGCTTCGTCCCTTTGATTTCGACGCTTTTGAGCTTCTTCTCTTTGAGCAGCTCTTGAAACTGGGAGTAGGTTATCGTGCGCGGCTGCGTGTCGTCCTGTCTAACGGTCTTGGTCGTTATCCAAATCGAGATCAAGAGAATGATGGCCCAAAAAGCCAGCGTGCGCGCCGGACGTGTCCATTGCGAATTGTCATCCTTGTTCGCCTTTTTATTGTTGCCGGAGCGCGGCTTTTTGAGCGGGGATTTGCTTCCTTTGCTATTCATGTTTCGCTTCTGATAAAGATGATACGGAGTCTGCGTCAATCCATCACATAGATGGCGGGCAGATTGCGCAGTTTTTGAGCGTAGTCGAGGCCGTAGCCGACGACAAAACGATTCGGAATGCGAAAGCCGACGTAATCACAACGATACTCGACTTGAGCGCTTCCTTCCTTTACTAATAATGAGACGAGTTTGAGCGATTTCGGTTGTTGCTGCCGCAATTTTTTTTCCAAATACGTGACCGACAAGCCGGAATCGATGATGTCTTCCACCACGAGCACGTGCCGCTCTTCGATGTGGCAATCGAGTTCCTTGCGAATCTTTACGACGCCGGAAGTGCGCATCGCTTCGCCGTAGCTGGAGATTTTGACGAAATCCACTTCGCAGTCGATGGTGATCTCGCGCAACAGATCAGCAAAGAACATGAAGCTGCCGTTGAGCACGCCGACAAAAACCGGACGTTTTCCCGCATAGTCGGCAGAAAGCTGCCGCGCCAGCTCCTTCACTTTGGCTTGAATCTGTTCAGCGGTGAGCAGAATCGGATATTGGTTTGCCAGAAACTTTGCGATGTCGTCGGGCACGCTGAGCTCCTATGCAACGGGTTCGTTGACGTGTCACTGAGCATTTGGGCTAAAATTTTTACAATCAGGTTGCTAAACTTTTGGGGCGCCGATCCGTTCGCTATCTGGCCGAATTCCAAAAGAGCCAGTTAAAAGACGGGCTGTTGCATAGGCGTTGAACCCAGTCGCATCCTCGTTGGTGACAATGATTTCTTGCGAGAAGACTGGGTTGCTGCTCTTGCCGCAGCTAAATTTTGATTGACAACTTGCCAGAAAGTCGCAACCGCCTTTTTTTTGTCATCAAAGAAATCCTCAAAAAATCCGAAGCTATTTAACGGAGGCGGATAAGCGTAGCGCTCATCGTCATCGCCCAATTCCGTTATCCAACCTTCCGGCTCATGAGAGTCGACAATTTTGAACAATCGAGATGGATATAAATAAGGGCGGCCTTGATCGTTCAATATCCGAAAGTCATCGGCCTCGATCCCAATCACCACATAATGTCGATTAGGTGTCAAATCCGAATAGCGCGAATTTTTGCGTTGCAATTTGACGATCATGGTCAACTCACCTGCTTAAGTTTGATTTCAACACGGCCGATTCCCGGGTGTTCATACCAATGATACTCATACTGTCCTTTGCCGATTTCAAAACGCGGGCCGCTTTTCTTGGCCCATTTAGATTTCCGTCCTCCGTAAGTATCTACCAACCATTCCACATCGCGAATGCGATTACCTTTGGCAACCACACGCGATTGAGCAATCATTTGTGAGGTTAACCTGGAAATCGCCCAATATCCTTGCTTTTAGTCAATCATTCAACTGCAGCAATTTCAAATGCAGCACGGTTCGGGTGGTCGGCGTGATCTTAAACCGGTCGTCAAGACGATATCCACAAACCCAAACGATGCCGCCGCATTCCAAAATCGGGATAAATCGACGGCGGTGCAACGGCACTTTCAAATCGGTGAAAAAATCCGACAGTTTTTTCGATCCGGCCGGGTCTGCGGCAGCATTCGCCCGCAGTGGCACAAAACGATCGCCGGCTTGCGGGAAACGAACGGCCAAATTCCCCACTGCTTTCTCGGCATCGACAAATTGGGAATATGGATGGCTCTGTTGTCGCCAACCGCGAGGTAATTCTTCCCTTTCCACCAACAACGCCATCCCGGTTCCTGGAATCGGGCAACGCTCGCCAATCGTTACAGCAACAAAAAACTCACCTGCTTTTTGTCCTTTGTTTTTTGCTTTTTGCCTTTCAAAGACCACGCCATCATGATCGATCGAAACTTCAATTTGCCGGCGCCAAATAAAACGCCTGCCCACGATCATCCTTTCCGTATTTTGCCGCGACGGCCCGGAGCTTTGCACCAAAGCCAGTATACGCGCCGTTTCCGAGAAAGTTGGCTCGACTCTCTCGCCGGCGAGTCTTTGCATGACGGCGCGAATGACGTAAAGCTGTATTATAGGAAAATACTTCCAAAATTGTTCAATATCAAGAATAATTTTATCCGATTGCGTTTCTTTAACAACTTCGGCCAAACGCGCTTCGGCTTCGGTGTGGAAATAATCGTCGGCTGCTCCGGCAATCGCCGCCAAGCGCTCGAGGCTTCGGGCGATTTGAGGATTGAAGCGGGATTTCAGCAGCGGCACAAGCTCGTGGCGGATGCGATTGCGGCGGAATTGGGGATCGCTGTTGGTGCGATCCTCGCGCCAGCTTAGCTCACGGAAACGGGCATACGCTTCAAGCTGCTGCCGGGAAAACGGCAACAACGGCCGCAACACCTTCGCTTGTAGTTTCCCCTTCAGGGGTTCATCTTTTGACGAAAGCACGGCGCCTGCCCCGCTCCGCCTTTCTTTAGCTTTTAAGATGCGGGGCGGAGAAGGCGCTACTACAAACTCTTTGTGCGCCGCCATCCCCGCCAGTCCCGCCAAACCGCTGCCGCGCAGCAGGTGATCGAGTATCGTCTCCGCTTGATCATCCAACGTGTGCGCCGTAACAATCG
>JBOHQZ010000308.1:0-7454 GCA_050732275.1 bacterium | reverse complement strand
AGCAAGGCTTTCAAGCCCGGCGCTATCAACAACCAGATTTCGGCCCATCTGTTTCGTTACCTCGAGAGTTTCAACGTGCCGACGCATTTCGTCTCGCGGGTGAGTGATAACAGCATGCTCGTCCGGCGGCTGCAAATCATTCCGTTGGAAGTCACAGTGCGCAATATCGCCACCGGCAGCTTTTCCAAGCGGTACAGCCTGAAAGACGGTGAAATTCTCGAGAAGCCGATTGTTGAGTATTATATGAAGAACAACACCAAAGACGATCAGATGGTCAATCAACACCATATCGTCGCCTTTGGCCTGGCCACCGCCGATGAGCTGAAAATGGTCGAGCGCTACGTCACCAAAGCCAACGCCGTTTTGAAAGCGTTTTTCATTCGCCGCGGCCTGAAGCTGGTGGACTTCATGCTCGAGTTTGGGCGCTATAAAAACCATATCTTGGTCGGCGATGAGCTGTCTCTCGATAATTGCCGCTGGTGGGATACTGAAACTGGCGAGAAATACAACATCGAGCGGTCGCGCCAAGATCCGAACGCCATGGAAAAAATTTATGAGGAGGTGCGCCGCCGCGTGTTCATCGAATTGGAAGGAGAGAAAGTCTGATCCCTGTGCATCGTGAGGGTTACGGGATTTTAAGCGCGTTGATCGTGATCGCTTTGTTGTTGACGGCAGGATATCTGGGATATCGCCAGGAGGGCGGCAGCATCGCGGTCATGTTTAGGGTGCTCGCGGTGATTTTCTGGGCACTTGCCGCTTTCACCATCTATTTTTTTCGCGATCCCGAGCGCGACATCCCGGCAGGTATGGGGTTGGTGGTTTCGCCGGCTGACGGAACGGTCATCGGCATTGACGAAACGGAAGAGCTGGATTTTATCAAAGCGCGAACCCGGCGAGTCACGATTTTTCTTTCGCCGTTCAACGTGCACGTGAATCGCGTGCCGTATGATGGAGAGGTCAAATATTTCCGTTACAAAAAGGGCCGCTTTCTCGTGGCCGCGAAGCCTGCCGCTTCCACGGAAAATGAGCAATCCATCATCGGGTTGGAAACGCCGGAAGGCAAGATCGTGTTCAAGCAAATTGCTGGCATTTTGGCGCGGCGGATTGTCTGTGAGATACAGGAAGGACATCGCGTCCGGCGCGGCGAGCGTTTTGGCATGATCAAATTTGGCTCGCGCATGGAAGTCTTTCTTCCATTGCATTCAGAAGTGAAAGTCCGCCTACGGGAAAAGGTTAAGGCGGGCGAAAGTATAATAGGAGAACTTAAGCATGATACGTAAACAACTAGTCGCGCCAAACCTATTCACCATTTTCAATCTATTTCTTGGCTTCCTCGCTATTGTTTTTTCAACGCAGGGGCGTTTCAGCGCCGCCGCGTGGCTGATCATCATTGCCGCCGTTTGCGACGTGCTCGACGGCAAAATCGCGCGCGCCACCCGCGGCTTCTCCAACTTCGGGGTTGAATTTGACTCGCTGGCAGACGTGGTCTCTTTCGGCGTGGCGCCGGCAATCATGATCTATCTCGCTCAGCTCCAGCATCTCGGCGTCTTCGGCCTCGTCATCAGCTTTACCCCGCTCGCTGCCGGCGCGATTCGCCTGGCGCGGTTCAACACGCACGTCAGTGGTTTCACCAAAAGCCGCTTTTTTGACGGCATGCCGATTCCTGCCGGCGCGACGCTGCTCTGCTCGTACTTGCTCTTCAGTTATCATAATTTGGATGGCATGCGGGTTCCGGGAGTCACTGTTGCGCTCGTGTTTATGGCCGCGGTGCTGATGGTCTCGACCGTTGAGTTCGATGCCATGCCTTATTTTTCCTTCCGGCACGGACGTAAAAACACCGTACTGATGCTGCTCGTCGTCGCTTCGACAATCGTCATCTTGAAATATCCCGGCCTCATGATGTTCCCCATGGCGATGCTGTATATTTTTGCGCAACTCTCTCGCGCCGTTATCAATCATCTGCGTCCCGAGGAAGAAGAGCCGTTACCGGATGTTTCAATCAGCGAGCAGTGAATAACCATCCGGGCGCTATGCTTCGCAAACCATGCTAAATTCGCCATTCATCAAGAGCATCGAATCAAAAGTGCCCGGACGGTAAAATTTAAAATAAAAAGCGTGCGTTGAAAACCAAAATTCACATCACCCTCAAAAACGGCATTCTCGATCCGCAGGGCAAAACCGTTCACCACGCTCTGGAGATGCTGGGTTTTGCCGGCATTCGAGAAGTCCGCACCGGAAAATTGATCGAATTTTTTTTCGACGATGTGAGCCGCGAACAGGCGCAGCAAATCACCGAAAATGCCTGCAAAAAACTGCTGGCCAATCCGGTGATCGAGAATTATGACTTCGTTATAGTAGAGGGTATGGAGTAATGGATCATTGGATTTTTGGATTGTTGGAATAATGCGGTTCACGACCCCATCAATCCAATGCTCCAACAATCCATTGATCCAGTAATCCAATATTCCAGGGATGGATATGCGTTTCGGTGTTGTGGTTTTCCCGGGATCGAACTGCGAGCACGATTGTTATTACGCGCTCAAGTACGTCGTTCGCCAGCCGGTGCGCTTCGTTTGGCACAAAGAGCGCGATCTGAGCGGGTTCGATGCGGTAATTCTTCCCGGCGGTTTTTCTTATGGCGATTATTTGCGCACCGGCGCCATCGCCCGTTTTTCGCCGGTGATGGATGAAGTGGTTAAATTCGCCCGGAGCGGCGGCATCGTCGTCGGCATTTGCAACGGGTTTCAAATTCTCTGCGAAGCCGGCTTGTTGCCGGGCGCGCTCGTGCGCAACGCCCAAGTCCGTTTTGTTGCCAAGCCGGTTTATCTGAAAGTGGAAAACGCCGATACGCATTTCACGCGAAGTTGCGCCGATACGGCGCTGAAAATGCCGGTTGCGCACGGCGACGGTAATTACTATGCGGACACAGAAACATTGCAACAGTTGCAAACGCAACACCGCATCTTGTTTCGTTATTGCTCATCGACCGGCGAAGTCGCCTCGGTAGTCAACCCCAACGGCGCGCTCGATAACATCGCCGGCATCATGAATGAAGCAGGCAACGTCATGGGACTGATGCCGCATCCCGAAAGGGCTTGCGAGTCCTTGCTCTCTTCAAACAGTGGTTTGCAGATTTTTCAGTCGCTTGTTGAGTAAACTCAATTTTAAATTTTCAATTTAAAATTGGAAATTTTTAACAAGCTGGATTGTTAAAAACAGAGGAGGTTTCGTGCGCTCAAAACACTCGTTGGGATTTATTGTCGTCGTTTTGCTTTTGGGTGCGCTAACGGGAACATTGCTGGGTGAATTAGTCGGCTTTTTGCTGCCGGTCGGAGTAGTGAAAGAATTTTTTTTGAAAAGCGGAGAAATCGGGTTCGGTCCCGGCACGCTTAACGCCGTTCTGTTTAGCATCACGCTGGGATTGACCCTCAAAATCAACGTCGTCGGTTTGGTCGGTATCGGCGTGGCGACCTATCTGTTGCGTTGGGTGTTGAATTAACTTGATCCTTGAGCCTCGATCCTGTATGCACCGAGCGTCCAGCATCAAGGATCCAGCATCCAGAATCCAGTTTGGGAGTCAGAAAAAATGTTTGGCAACATTGGAATGAGCGAGCTGCTGATTATCCTGATCGTCGTGCTGCTCCTGTTTGGCCCCAAGAAATTGCCGGAGCTGGCCCGTGGTCTCGGCCGCGGCATTCAGGAATTTAAGAAAGCAGCGGATGATGTAAAGAAAGAGCTGACCATCGAAGACGATTTCAAAAAATTATCGTGAAAGGAGGATTTAGCCATGCCTCTTGGAGTGCCTGAGTTATTGATCATTCTCTTCGTCGTCTTGCTGTTGTTTGGCGCCAGAAAACTGCCTGAGTTGGCCCGCGGCCTCGGCCAGGGTATTCGCGAATTTAAAAAGGCGGCAAGCAACACGGAGAATACCGGTTCGTCAGAAAAAGCAGAAGAGCCCAAGGCCCAGCAGAAAGTTTGAGCTGCTCTGTATAGCTTTGTAGTAGCAGTAAGATGATTCATTGTAAACTTTTAGAGCCACGTCAAGGTGTGGCTCAAGCGTTTACTTTTTCCCAATTCGCCTTTGACTCAGAGGTTCTCGTAACCTTCCTATGCCCTCGTTTCTGTAGCATCTTTTTTTATCAATGAATCTACAAAAGCAAACTATTCGACAAATCCAGGAAAAATTGCGCCGTGACGAGCTAATTTGTGCGGCAATGGTTGATGACTATCTCGCGCATATTGAAACCGCCAAACCCCTCAACGCCTTTCTCTCCGTTTTCCGGGACCGCGTCCGTGCTCGCGCCAAAGCGATCGATGCCAAAATAAAATCCGGCCAGGCCGGCAAGCTCGTGGGTGTCGTCGTCGCCGTCAAAGACATTCTCGCCATGAAAGGCGAGCGGCTCACCTGCGGCTCGCGCATTCTCGAAAATTTCGTCTCGCCGTATGATGCCACCGTTATCAAAAAATTGGAAGCGGCAGACGCCATCATCATCGGCAAGACGAACATGGACGAGTTCGCCATGGGCAGTTCCACTGAGAACTCCGCGTTCGGTCCGGTGAAAAACCCCGCGAACATTGAATACGTGCCCGGCGGCTCCTCCGGTGGCTCGGCGGTGGCAGTGGCGGCGAATCTGGCGATGGTTGCGCTCGGCAGCGACACCGGCGGCTCGATTCGCCAGCCTGCGGCGTTGAGCGGCGTGGTGGGTATGAAGCCGACGTACGGCCGCGTCTCGCGCTTTGGCCTCGTCGCCTTTGCCTCGTCGCTTGATCAGATCGGGCCGTTTGCCCATTTCGTCGAAGATGTGGCGCGCGTTCTTGAAGTCATTTGCGGCCCTGACGAGCGCGATTCCACTTCGGCGCCGATGCTGGTGGAAGAATTTTCCAAATTTCTCGATGGCGAAGTCAAAGGCAAAGTCATCGGTTTACCGAAAGAATATCTCTCCGACGGCGTGCAAAAAGAAATTCGCGACGCGGTGGCTGCGGCCAAAGGTCGTCTACAAAAAGCCGGTGCGGTAATTAAAGAAATTTCGCTGCCGCATACGAAATATGCCATTGCGACTTACTACATCATCTGCACGGCCGAGGCTTCCTCTAATCTCGCGCGCTACGACGGTGCCCGATACGGCCGTCGCGCCAAAGAAGCGAAATCTTTGGAAGAAATGTATGTGAAAAGCCGCAGCGAAGGGTTCGGTACGGAAGTCAAACGCCGCATCATGCTCGGCACCTATGTGCTTTCCGCCGGATATTACGACGCCTATTATCGTCGCGCCCAGAAAGTGCGCACCCTCATTCGCCGTGATTTCGAGCAGGCGTTCAAAGCTTGCGATGTGCTGCTCACGCCGACGGCGCCGACAACCGCATTCAAGCTCGGCGAAAAAACCGACGATCCGCTCGCGATGTATCTGGCAGACATCTTCACCGTTTCCGTGAATCTCGCCGGCGTGCCCGGCATTTCCATTCCTTTCGGGGTCGATGCCAAAGGCTTGCCCATCGGCTTGCAAATCATCGGCAGGGCTTTTGACGAGAAGAATGTTTTGCAAACCGCACATTTTCTCGAAAACTCCCAACACGGATGAGCCGCTGCCAAACAGGAAAAAGTTTATCCGCCGAACTTCGCCGAAATCACCGAGTGTCGCCGAAAAACTCTTTTCGGCGAATCTCGGTGTCTTGGGCGTTTCTCAGTGGAAAAGTTTTTGATTTTTGCAAAGAGTTAACTTGTAACTGATCAAAGGATGACGCGACGATGAATTTCTTTCCTAATATTTCACGCGCGATCGCGCTGTTGATTTTGGTTTACGTCATCCAGGCCGTCATCTTTATCCCCGCTGCCGCGCTCGGCCCGGCAATGGCGTCTGCTTTCATGGAAAATCCGTTGACCATCGCCGTCTTCAATACGGTTTCGATTGGCAGCGTTTTGCTGATCGGACTTAGACGAACCGGTGCTCCTTTTCGCGAGGTCTTCCCTTTTACGCCGATTTCTCTCTCTTTGCTTTTGCCCATGGCTCTCACCGTGATCGGAATGAGCATCATCCTCTCCGAAGGCAATAATTATGTGTTAAAGTTTTTGCCGATTCCGCCGCAGATCGCTAAAGTTTTTCAGGATGTTTTTGGCACACCGGAAAAATTTTGGGGCACGCTGTTAACCGCGGTCATCGTGGCGCCGCTGACGGAAGAGCTGCTTTTTCGCGGCCTCGTTCTACGAGGGTTCTTGCGCAATTACTCGGTGCGCAAAGCGATTATTGTCTCGGCGCTGCTCTTTGGCGTTTTTCATATCTTGCCCTGGCAAATTCCCGGCGCCGCGATTTTGGGGGCCATCTTCGCCTGGTGGTTTGTGCAAACCCGTTCTTTGCTCCCCTGTCTCTTCGGGCATGCACTAAATAACGGCTTGACTTTAATTCCATTGATCGTTCCACAATTGAAAATTCCAGGCTATTTCAATGAATCACCCGATCAGGTTGTCTTCCAGCCGCTGTGGTTTGATTTGCTCGGCCTGTTGTTGGCCGGAACGGGAATGTGGTGGCTCTATCACGAGTTTATGAAAATGGATGCAGAGCGTTCACGAGAATCATCGGCCGTGTCATCTGCAGACCCGGTTTTCTCTGATAACGGTAGAATGAAAAACCAACAATGAAATACGAATCCGTCATCGGCCTCGAAGTTCACGTGCAGCTTTCGACTGACTCCAAAATCTTTTGCCGTTGCGGCACGGCTTTCGGCGCGCCGCAAAATTCGCAAGTCTGCCCCATCTGCCTCGGCATGCCCGGCGTGTTGCCGGTGCTCAATCGTCAAGCCGTGGAATTTGCCATGAAAATGGGACTCGCAATGAACTGTCGTATCGCCGAGCATTCCATCTTTGCGCGCAAAAATTATTTTTATCCCGACTTGCCCAAAGGCTACCAAATTTCCCAATACGAAGAGCCGCTGTGCGAAAACGGCTGGATCGAAATCGAGCAAGAAAATGGCGAATTGAAGCGCGTTGGCATCATTCGGATTCATCTCGAAGAAGACGCCGGCAAATCTGTGCATGCCGAAGGCTATGTTTCCGAGAATGAAACGTTGATCGAGGTGAATCGCTGCGGCACGCCGCTGATTGAAATTGTCAGCGAGCCGGATATTCGCTCGCCGCGTGAAGCTTATCTTTATCTCAATCGCATTCGCCAGCTCGTGCGCTATCTCGGCATCTGCGACGGCAACATGGAAGAAGGCAGCTTGCGCTGCGACGCCAACATTTCGGTTCGGCCTGCCGGTGAAGAAAAATTCGGCACGAAGACCGAGCTGAAGAACATGAACTCGTTCCGCAACGTCGAAAAGGCGTTGGAGTTTGAAATCAACCGGCAAATTCAACTGTTGGAATCCGGCGGCCAAGTCGTGCAACAAACTTTGCTGTGGGATGCAACCAACGGCAAAGTCATGCCGATGCGTTCCAAAGAAGAGGCGCATGACTACCGCTATTT
>JBOHQZ010000307.1:0-7465 GCA_050732275.1 bacterium | reverse complement strand
GTTGAATATGGCGAGACCGCGGTTAATACCACGTTCAAACAAATGTTCGTCCAAGGCCAAGCTTCAATGCTCACCGCCGCCACGATGCTCATCCATCTCTCCCGCGAGGCCTCCGAAAGCGCCGGAAGGTTGTGGCAGGAAAAACTGAACTTGGAAAAACAAAAGCCGTAGCCCGGACGAGCAGGAGTTAAAAAATAATCGCTCACGGAAGGGAACTCTCACGGAAAAGATTTTCATAAATTCATTTCCGTGAGAGCTCTCTTTCCGTGCGCCAGATTTCTTTGCTTTTTTGCAAAGTTATAGATTAAGAATCGACCTCGACAGGCTGTGGCTCGTTTCGGAGAATTATTTCATCCGCTCGCCGGAAAACAAAGTGGCCGTGCAACGCTAAATGAGAATTTGCTTATTTAACGGACGGCCACTTGCGGAAGAAGGAGTATGGAAAACGGCTGAAGCGAATTTCAACTGATCATGGCCAATGCCGGTGCAAGCGTGTTTTGGTGATGGTGTTTCCCGTTGGTATTGCCATTCGGGCTTGCCATCGTCTCGCCATGCTGGCTGATATCCAAACCGATTTCTTCCTGTTCGGCAAAAACGCGCAGCGGAATGATGGCGTCCGTCAATTTGTACAACAAGTAAGAGCCGATAAAGCTGTAGACGCTGACGATGACGACAGCCATCAGGTGAAAGAGAAATATTTTGGGATTGCCGTGAATCAAGCCGACACCTTGCGCGAAAATGCCGGTCGCGATCATGCCCACCGTGCCGCCGACGCCGTGGCATGGAAAAACATCCAGCGTGTCGTCGAGCGTCGATCTGGTTTTCAAATGCACGGCATAATTGCTGATGATGCTCGCGACCGTGCCAATAAGAATGCTGGCGCCGACGCTGACATAACCCGCCGCCGGCGTAATCGCCACCAAACCGACAACCGCGCCGATGCAGGCACCCAATGCCGATGGCTTGCGGCCGCGGATGCCATCGAAAAGAATCCACGCGAGCATGGCCGCGGCGGAAGCCGTGTTGGTGGTGAGAAAAGCGGAGGTTGCCAATTCCGAAGCGGCCAGCGCGGAACCGGCATTGAAGCCGAACCAGCCGAACCAAAGCATGCCGGTGCCGAGCATGACGAACGGAATATTCGCGGGCACATGCGGCTCGCGCGAGGGATGATCGCGGCGGCGTCCTAAAACCAGTGCGCCGGCGAGTGCGGCAAATCCGGCGGACATATGCACCACCGTGCCGCCGGCAAAATCGAGCACGCCCCATTGCCGCAGAAAACCGTTGGGATGCCACGTCCAATGCGCGAGCGGCGAATAAATGAAAATGCTGAATAAGCAGATGAACAAAAGATAACCGGAGAAACGCACGCGCTCGGCAAACGAGCCGGTAATCAGCGCCGGCGTGATGATGGCGAACTTGAGCTGAAACAGGGCGAACAAGACGAGCGGAATCGTTGGCGCGAGATCGGGGTGCGTCGCGCTGCCCACGCGCGAGAACATGAAATAGGTCAAGGGATTGCCGATCAACCCCCAGCCCTGGCCGCCGATACTTTCTCCAAACGCCAGACTGAAGCCGACGACGATCCACAAGATGCTGATGACGCCGAGCGCAATGAAGCTTTGCAGCATGGTGGAGATGACGTTCTTGATTCGCACCATGCCGCCGTAGAAAAACGACAACCCTGGCGTCATCAAGAGCACCAGGCCCGTTGCCGTCAACATCCAGGCGACGTCGCCGGCGACAATCGGGCCACCGCTAACCTCGGGCTTGGCATTTGGCAAAACGACCCCAAGTAGGCTGATGGCAATGAGCAAGATAAACGGGAAAAACCATCTTGATTTCATAGACTCTCCTAAAGTTCGTTCATAGCTGTGCTGCGAGTTGATCGTGATTTTCTGTTGCTTTTGTTGGCGATCACCAAATTTTGGTGTATTTTTGTTTAGCAAGTGAAAAGTCAATAAGACGGAATAAAATATCTATTAAAAGTATTTTTACTTTACTTTATAATGTAAAATTGAAAAAATATATGAATAAAATAAATAAAAGTCAAGAAGAATATTTCAGGAAAAGTATGGCGCCCTCAGTTATTGTTGGGCAATGAACCTGTCATGCTGGAAGCATCTTGTTACGATCAAGCACGGTGCTGGTTTGAAAAAAGATTCTTCCAGAATGACATTTTCTCAACCCGTGACCGAGGTAGTACCATGAATTTTCATCATTAGGAAAAGATTATCCGCCGAATTTCACCGAAGCCACCGAGTGTCGCCGAATAAAATTATTTTCGGCGAATCTCGGTGCATTCGGCGTTTATCGGCGGGAGTGTTTTTGCTTTTTCTGCAAAAATTTTACTTTAAAGAGACTGTGATGCAAATTAAGAAGGAAGAGCATGACAACCGAGAACGCAGAAATCTTTGACCGCATTTATGAACGGCTAAAATCGGCTGGGGTCGCTTGCAAAGTTTTGGACCATCCGCCGGTTTACACCAGCGCCGAGGCCGCGGCCGTTCGCGGCGTGGACTTGCATTCCGGCGCCAAGGCGCTGATCGTCAAAGTAGAAGCGCAATTTGTCATGATCGTTTTGCCGGCGGATTTTTCGCTGCACACCAAGACTGTGAAGCAGGCGATGAATTGCAGGAACTTGCGCTTTGCCAATGCGGAAGAAGTTTTGGCGCTCACCGCTTTGACGCCCGGCTCGATTCCGCCGTTTGGCAGCCTGTTCAATTTGCCCACCTACTGCGATAGCCGGCTCGGCGACAACGCCTCCATCAATTTTAACGCCGGCATGCACACGCGCTCGATCAATATGGATTACTCGGATTATCTCGCCGTTGAAAAACCCACGCTGGGAATTTACGGGGTGAAATCAACAACATGAGACTGGTGGCCCTGATCTCAAAAAAACTTGTTGGCGTCTCTGGTGGCCTCGGCTTGTTTCGAAAATGAGATAGAATATTCAACTCTGCGAGCAGATTTTTGACTTTGCTTGCAAAAGTGTTGTAAATTGGCGTTGAAATTTGTATTTTTTATTGAAGTAACATAAAGGTTCTGAGACAACAGCCTCGACGTTTGTTTTTGGATTCTGGTAAATACTCAGATACTGTGATTGAAAATACAGTTTTGTCTCAAAAACCTAATATTGGGCTGCATCGAAACCGACACGATATTGAATTGGGTATTGACATTGCTTGTTTTCATGGCCACGACTCAATTAATCGAAAGATTACGCGATATAAAAGCTGTGAGAGATAATATAGAAAAGCTCATCAATCTCTTTCAGAGCAGGACTTCGCATTTAAAGACCCATCCCGAACGTGTTGCATTTGAAAAAATGGCGAAAGATGCTTTAACGGTTGATATTCTTGCTTGGTCGAGTATTGAATTTTATAATCGGCATGAAGCATTTATTGAGCAAAAAGTAGCAAGTGGTTGCAAGATTCGCCTCTTAATAGTTAACGACCAAAGCAACTCAGCTAAAGTAATTATGGAAAACTCTCGAAACAAAGAATTAATTGATGATATTCAGAGAATGAAGTCGCGTTATGAGAAATTCTGTAATGAATATTCTAGTTATTCAAAAAACTTCGAACTTCGATTAACAAATTGGGTTTCTCCTTTAGGGATTATTATCACAAATAGAGATAAACCAGGTGGAGCAGCTTCAATAAAACTACATGCTGTCTATTTGCCAACTCATACTGCTATGGATCGTTACATTTATATAGATTCACATTCCAATAGCGATGACTTTCAATACTTTGTTGGCCAATTCGAGAATCTTTGGAATACAGCGTCAGAGTACACTGTCAATAAAAGAGTGTCGTGATCGCTCGAAACATTGATGAATAAATATTATACCTAACGACAATTTTTAACCTGACCCCCAGCGTGGGCATGAATTTACTTGACATGCAAGTATCAAAGTTTGGTCGTGTTGCGAAGTGGCGATAGCCGGAAATCACTGCGCAGCCCTAAGTGCATAGCCTCCCCCAATGATCATCGCGAGGTCGAAAAGTCTTCCGATCACGCAAGCATATTGAAAACAGACAGTCGTATCAAGCCAACCAGAGCATACGATGAAATAAATCCAACTTGTGAATTAAACGTCGGTGAAATGGGGTAGCGCTATAGCATCGCAATGGCCGAAGTTTCAAGTACACAGAATTATCCCCATATTCCGGAAAACGAGAGATGGCTACAGAAGTATTAAGCTTGCCTGCTGAGGGCAAGAGCACGATGAGCCCTCGACGACTTGGGACGTTGGGGATGGCCGGCAGTCCGATGCTATTTCTTTCAGGTTGGTTGTATGGCTTCGGGACGATGGTTTCAAATCGGGTCACCGCACTGCTGGGTTTGATCTTTGTGTTCGGGTGGATATGCAGCGCTCTCGGAATCCGGTTGTTAAGAGTGACCGGCCAAGGCGCGGGCGGAAAAGTGTTATTCATCATACAGCTCACGGGATTGCTGCTGGCCGCTTCTCAGCAGGTGCAGGAACTTATTTTCACGCATCCGGAAGCGAACGGCTGGGTGTTTTTTGTGGCGGACATGGCCTGGTCGCTCAGTATGCTGTTGATGCTCATCGTTGGCGGTTTCATTCTGCGAGCCGGCGTGTGGCGCGGATGGCGGCGGCGGCCAGCTTTGTTATGCGGAAGCGCATTGCCTGTCTCCTTAGCCGTCAGTGCGATTACAGGAAGAGAGACCGGTGACTTTTTTTTTCGGGGTGATCACGTTAATCGGGTTCATGTTGCTCGGGTATGCGGTCCGCACCGGCCAAAGAGCCGCACAGGCTTAATCATCAAACGCTTGGAGTTTTTGTTATGCAATACGTCAACCTCGGCAAAACCGGCTTAAAAGTCTCGCGTCTCTGTCTCGGCATGATGACCTACGGCGACCCCAAATGGCGCGATTGGATTTTGGGCGAAGAGCAGAGTCGTCCGATCATCAAACGCGCTGTTGAGCTTGGCATCAACTATTTCGACACCGCCAATATGTACTCGCTCGGTGTCAGCGAAGAGATCACTGGCCGCGCTTGGCGCGATCTTGTCCGCCGCGATGAAATCGTGATTGCAACCAAAGTCTTCTTTCCCATGGGCAATAAGCCGAATCAGAGCGGCCTGTCGCGCAAGCACATTATGGATTCCATTGACGCCTCGCTGCGCCGCTTGGGAACTGATTACATCGATCTTTACCAGACTCACCGCCATGATAAAGAGACACCGATTGAAGAAACCCTTGAGGCGCTGCACGATGTGGTGAAAGCCGGCAAGGCGCGGTACATCGGCGCCTCGAGCATGTTTGCGTGGCAGTTCGCCAGAATGTTGTGTGCCGCCGATCTGCACGGCTGGACGCGCTTCGTCTCGATGCAGGATCATTATAATCTCGTTTACCGCGAAGAAGAGCGCGAGATGATTCCGCTTTGCCGCGCCGAGGGCATTGGCATCGTCCCGTGGAGTCCGCTGGCGCGTGGTTTTCTCGCTGGCAATCGCACCCGCGAGAAAAGCGGTGAGACGGCGCGCGCCCAATCCGACAAATTCGCGCACGAGATGTATTATCAAAATAATGATTTCGACATCGTTGATCGCGTGATTGAACTCGCCAAGCGTAAAGACGTCAAGCCGGCGCAAATCGCGTTGGCGTGGCTGCTGCATCAACCTGGCGTCACCGCGCCGATCATCGGCGCCAGCAAAATGTATCAATTGGAAGAAGCCGTGGCCGCGCTGGAGGTTCAACTTTCCAAAGAAGAATGCGCGTTTTTGGAAGAACCGTATCGGCCGCATCCGATACTTGGGCATCAATAAAACTCTTAAGAGTTAAAGAAAGAATGAAGCATCTATTTATCTTTCCGCTAATACTTTTAGCCTGTTCCAAAAATGACCAAGCGCCTGTAAAAAAGGTTTCACAAGAACAAATTCTCCAATTGGTCACGTTTAGTTTGCAAAAGATTGAATGGAACGCAGATAGTTTATTGACGGCTGATTTCAACGGAGATAATGTCACTGATTATGCTATTTTCGGTCAAGGCGAGAAGCGATTATATATTGCGGTTGTGATCGGCCCCTTTTCCAAACAATCTCGGGTGGTGACGATAAATTTTGGTTTCAGTGGCAATAATCAAGATGACTTGTGCGCAGGTGATTACAAGCTTGCTTTGGAAAGTTTGGATTATGACCCTGTTGAAGTACTTGGTCAAGAATTGCCAGGATTCAAGCGCTCACAAAAATCTCAAGGCATCACCGTCGGCGGTGATATGTGTGATAAAATCCATCTCTTTTGGAATCACACGCGTAACGAACTTGGATGGTGGCGCTTATAAAAGAAGAAAATCAAAATGAAACTCGAAACCCTTCTTATTCACGCCGGCGCTGAAATCGATCGCGCCACGGGCTCGGTGTCGCCGCCCATTAATTTATCCACGACATTCGAGCATGGCCCGGAGGCTGAGCTGCTGCATGGCTATATGTATATTCGCCAAGGCAACCCGACCCAAACGCGGCTTGAAACAGCTTTGGCGACGGTCGAAGGCGGTGAAGCGGCGTTGGTGTTCGCGTCAGGAATTGCGGCGGGCGCGGCGTATTTGCAGGCTTTGGCCGCCGGTTCGCATGCCCTCTTTCACCGCGATATTTATTACGATTTCCGCACCATTGCGAACGAATTCATGCCGAAGTGGGGAAATGCGGCCACAATTCTTGACATGACGAATCTTGCCGAAGTGCGCGCGGCGATTCGGCCAAACACGCGATTGCTGTGGGCGGAAACGCCAACGAACCCGTTGATGCAGATTCTCGATCTTTCGGCGCTGGCGAAAATTGCGTATGAAGCTGGCGCCAAACTCATCGTCGATGCCACTTTTGCCACCCCGGTGCTGCAACGCACGCTCGAGCTTGGCGCGGATGTCGTGTTGCATTCGATGACCAAATATTTGGGTGGCCACAGTGACGTGCAAGGCGGCGCATTGATTTTCCGAAAGCGTGAACATGACTTCGACGAGATTCTCCACATTCGCAAAGTTCTCGGCGCGGTTTTGTCGCCATTCAATTCGTGGCTGGTTTTGCGCGGCCTGCGCTCGTTGGCTTGTCGCGTGGAACGGCACTCGACCAATGCCATGGCGTTAGCGCGTTTTCTTGAACAACATCCCCGTGTGGAGCGGGTGCATTATCCTGGTTTGCCCTCGCATTCGGGCCATGAAATTGCCAGGCGCCAAATGCGCGCTTTCGGCGGGATGCTTTCTTTCCAAGTCAAAGGCGGACGAGCGCAAGCGGTCAAAGTGGTTTCGCGCGTCAAGCTTTTTACAACGGCAACCAGTCTCGGCGGCACAGAGAGTTTGATCGAGCATCGCGCTTCGAGCGAAGGGCCGAGCACCACGTCGCCCGACAATTTGCTGCGCGTCTCGGCCGGCCTCGAAGATACTGAGGATTTGATCCAGGATTTGTCCCAGGCGCTGGCATGAACGGCACTCGCCTGGCGATTC
>JBOHQZ010000306.1:0-7486 GCA_050732275.1 bacterium | reverse complement strand
CGTCGGCCTTCGGCTCAAAACGGTGGTTGCCGGGTTCGATTTCGATTTCCGGAAACTGAATCAGCTCCGGCGGAACTTTGCCGTTTGGGCCGCGCCGGCCCTTGCCGGAAGGCTTTTGGCGCCAGGCGCGCAATTTTTCAAAAAACGCGGCAGGATCATCGAACGCCTCGCGCGCTTCGGCGATGGTGCTCCGAATTTTCTTTTCGGTGAGCGGGTAGTTATACTTTTTCCGAAAAAAAGCCACAAGCTCGGCTGGTTGATCTCGCAAAAGTTGTTCAAGCTGAGCCAGTCCCGGCTCATCAAGTGGCGGCAGTTCATACGATTCATCGCCACGTCCTCTCGGCTCTTCTTCATCTCCCGGCAGCGGGCCGATATACCCCAGCTCGCGATAGACGCTTTTTAATTCTTCGTTCATTACGCCACCTCCACGAAGGTTTGCGTGATCTTGATCTTTTATTTCTCAGCCACCTGTTGAGTTATCGGATTGATATGCACCACGCGCGTTTTTTTGCACCTCGAATTTCTGATACCTGCTTTGAAAATACAGCAACGGATCATCGTCCTGATTTCGTCCCAACGCCAAAACCTCGCCGACGTAAATGGTGTGATCGCCGCCGGGGTACGTCGCGAAGAGCCGGCAATCGAGCCAGCCAAGCGATTCCAGCAAAATCGGCGCGCCGGTCGTCTCGGTGCGGATTGGAATGCCGGCAAAACGCCCGTCAGCCGCCAAATTATTGGTGGCAAAACGCCGCGCCAGCGTTTCCTGCGACGCCTTGAGAATGTTCACGGCGAAGTTGCGGCCTGCCGTGATTAGATCGTGGCTGTGCGCGCTTTTGTCCACGCACACCAGCACCAACGGCGGCTGCAGCGAGACCGAGCAAAACGAATTTGCGGTCAAGCCGTGAATCTCCTCGCCGGCGCGCGTGGTTACGACCGTGATGCCGGTGGCGAATTGGCTCATCACTTGGCGGAAAAGCTCGGAATCTATAGACATAATGCAGTCGGGTAATCGGTTGGCCGCCTTTATCCGTTGAGAAAACTTTTAAATTTTTGAATAAATAAAAGGCCCGGCTAATTTATAATCTGTGGCACTAAAAAGCAATGCGATATTTTTATAATCGCAGCGCCAAACCCGCGCGGCTGGGCAGCGCGCGGTAGATGGCTTTGGCATCTTCGCGGGAAAGCTCGATCTCGATCCAGATCCGGTGCTGCGGCAATTGCAGGTGTAACAGGGCAACTATCGCACCGCCGGCGTCGCCGAAGATGCGGCGCAAATCGTACCAGAACTCCCGCAGCCGGCCTTTAAACGATGGAGGCTGCGCCTGCTCGACGACGAGCGTCAGACTGCGGTCAAAGTGCAGAGTAAATTCTGCATCGCCGTGCTCAATCGGCAGATCCTGGCCTTTGGATTCGCTCGCCTCGATCGTGTCTTTGGGCGCTTCCTTGATGCGAATCGGCGCTTTCGGCAACGTCGCCAATTCTTTTTCCAGAAAAAAGGGAGTCGAAAGCCACGGCTGCAGCCGGCCTTGTGCCCGCAAGCGTTTGATGACGCCGCTTCCCCGGTAGCGAAGAATTTTGCAATGCCGCATCGACACGCCTTTGACTTCGAGGCTCGCCACGCTGTCCATCAAATCAACGCTCAAGCTGATCGAGTCGCCTTTGGCCAATTGCAACCGGGCTTCCCAAAACGCTTGATCGATCTCCAGCGTCGCCATTTTTTGGGCCAATTCACGGCGCTTCGTCGAGATTTCAGCGAACATCGAGTCAGTCGCCGGCACTATGCTTTCTTTAGGCTCATCGCTGGCGGTTTCCTCAAAGGGATTGGCGACGACTGGCAACAACACGGTCGAAACCCAAACGATCAACAAGGGAATGAGGAGAGAGGCAAAAAAAACAACCTGGACTTTGCGGCTTCGCTGCAAGAAACGAAATTTTTTTGCAAACGAATTTGCTGCCGCCTCGCCCCAACTTTTAAGATAGTTGAAAAAAGCCAGCCAGAGAGGTTGAGCCATTTCAATAGATAAAAACTTTTGAGCCGATTTGTAGATTTCGATAAACGATGCGCAAATCATCGTCGCCCAAGCGCACGCAGCCGTGCGTGACCGGCATGCCGAGCATGCGTTTGTACAACGTGCCGTGGATCAAATAGCCGTCGCCAAGCTCGAGCGCATATTCACCCAGCACGCCGGCCTCGAAACGCTGCGGCGATCCCAATGGCGGCACCGGCAGGCCCTCTTCAATAAAAGCCCAATCGGGCTTGGCCCAGACGGGATTCACCCGTTTGCCAAGAATTTGAAACCGGCCGCGCGGCGTAAAGAAGACCCACTGCCTTTCGTCGGCAGCCTTGAGTAAAACGTAACTACCGGTCGAGCAAACTCCCTCGTGAAGCTCATGGTTTCCTGCCATAACCCGGATGCGGTTTTCCGAGGTGTTGACGACCAAATATGGCGCCCGCGGCGTCAGCAGATCGAATCTTCGCTGCAGGCCGGCAACGCGTTTTTCCAAACGCTGGGCTTCGCGTTGGAGTTTTTTGAGATCGCCCGTGCGAAGCTGCATGGTAAATTTTGATTCTGGCAGAATCGCAAACGCCCATTCCCGCAACAAGGGCGCGATCAAGAGCGTGATAATGGAAAAGGCCAAGCCCCAACCTAATCCCACGCCAAGAGCCTTGCGCGTGGCGCTCGGGGCAGCCGGTGCTTCGTCGATTTTTTCATACACCGAGATAGTCTCGGCAATATTTGGCGCGCCACCGGTTTCCGTCGGGCGCAGAGAAATAGACTGTAAGCTTCCAGAGCTTTTTTCTATGGCGTCGCTCATTGCTCCCGCTCTCATTTGCACAATCATGTTTTATTGCAGACCGGCGGCCGGCGTTACAATTTATTGCGGCGAACCCGGCATAAGCCTGGCGCCTTTGAGATTTTTTTTCGCCAAAGCAAACGAGGTTAGGCTCACGACCGGCCTTTCTGTGAGCGCGCCGACAATGGTGACGCGCGTGCCAACCTCGGCGAGCGCAAAAAGCTCATCCATATCTTGATTGCGCAGCGCCACACATCCAGCCGTCCAATTTATGCCTCTGCCGCCGTCGCCGTGAATTTCGATCAGGCCACCGATATGCGCGTACCGCGGCAGCTCGCCGTTTTTCTGCGCGACGAGAAAATTTTGCCGGTCGTCCTTATTCGGATAATCGAGTTCGAGCGCTTTATAGTATTTGGTTTGCCCCGCCCTTTTTTTCTTGATCACCAGATAATGCCCTTCCGGGGTGGCGCCGTCGCCCTTCTGCTTTTTATGTCCGAGCCAGCGTGGGCCGAGATCGACGGCGTATTCGGCCTTCAAACGGCCCGCCACGTAGAGCCGGCTGCGATGCGCCATTTTATCGACAACAATCGCAGCAGCGTTTTGCTGCGCCGACCACGCAATCGTTTCGGCAGCCCATTGTTTCCATTTCGAAACTTGCGCCAGATAAGCGTGCAATATTTTTGCGGCATCGGCTCCGGCGCTGCCAACCCAATCTGCCGCCTGCTGCGCTTTGGCCACGGCTTGCCAAAAATCCTGGCGATCGAACGCATACTCGCCTTCAATCATCGCCAGCTCGCCGGCAACGAATTTTTTCCGCAGCGCCGTCGTCACCGGCACGCGGGCAAACTCATTTTTAAATTCGTCGATTTTTTGCTTGACCATCGTCAGCTCGGCAGCCGCAGTGAATTGCAAGGAATCACGCGTGGCCACGCCCAAAGACTCGGCGCGTTGGGCCTGCCATTGGACGGTTTCAGCCATAGACCACGCCGCGCTAAAATCACGGCGAAAAAACCATTTCTTGTTTTCATTTCCCCATGTTTGGGTGGCTTGCTGCCAACCCATCTCGGCCGTCCGGAGAAATTCCGGACTGTAGATATTGGCGCCGGCGCGGCGAGCCAGGCTCAACGCGACGCGAGCGCGCTCAAAAGCGGCGATCGGCGGTGAAGCGGAAAAGCTCCAAAGCGCGACAAGCGCCAGCAGCAGCGCAACCACGCCGCCGGTAATGACAAGACTCCGTCTGCCCCACAGCCTCCTGAGAAAAATTTCCCCGAGATGTTGCAAAGTCATACGTTGGCATGAAATTAATTCGGTCCGATCCAAAAAGAAAAACCTCGGCTCGCGACTAACCGTATCATTCATCGTAAACCGAGGCTTTCGTCCTATTCGCTAAAAGCGCTTACATCTTTTTGGACAACATTGATTTTTTGCTGATGGCGTCAGCCAATTCCTGGTTCAACGCATTGGCTTTTTCTAAAGCGGCGTTCAGCTTGTCACGCGCAGCGAGAAAGTCGCCGGAATCCATCGCGCTCGTCGCCTCGGTTATGGCCGTTTCGGCGCCGGACAACTCCGCTTGCATTTGCTCTAAAACCTCTTTTCCCTCCTTGCCTTTTGGCGCTTTGGCCAGTAGGTTCTTCGTTTCCTCCACTGCGGTTTGGGCCTGAGCCACCAAGGCTTGGGCCGCGGCCTTGACTTCTTCTTTCTTCGCAGCGACGCCATCTTTGGCAGCATTTGCCGCGGCTATTGCAGATGCGAACAGAGCCGTGGCGCGATCATAGTTGCGCGTTAGAGCGAACTTGGAGTTTTGCGCCTCGATTTCGGCCATAGCCGCATTCAGCGAATCCTGGGCGGCGTTGAATTGATCCGCCAGATAACGATCGGCTTCCGCCGCTTTCGCGGCTTCCACTGCCGCTTTCGCCGTATCAATAGCTTCCTGCGGCGCTTTGGCGCAGCCGGATAGCAAGGCGAGGATGGAAACCAAGCCTACGGCGATTAGGAACATCTTGCTTCTCATAAAACATGCCTCCTTAAGGGGTGTTGGGTGTGCACCGCAAAAGCCACAAAAAGTGCACATTCGGTTTAGTTTAACTACATATTTACGAAAAAAAAGGCATAGCCGAACTTCGACCATGCCCTGTCATTTCCTTGTACAAGACTATGTCTGTTACCACTCAGCTTTTGCAGGCCTAGCGTGCTTTGCACTATAGACCTCTAAAAATTAATAAAAACACCCCAAATAGTCAAGTAAAATTTTGTTATGAAATATGCCTTGACATTTGAACGACTTTTTTATTAATTGCAAAGGCACTTCGATGTTGCACCGCAAAACACAAAACTGCAACAACAATATGGAACGCAACAACAATAGCCGCGAGGCTGGCGTTCCAGGAGGCGGAAAAATGATGAATCAGCGCAGCCCGGTTTGGTTTGGCATTTTGTTGATCGTCCTGGGTTCGCTCTTTTTAGCGGCTAATTTCTTGGAGATCAGGTGGCGAGACCTTTGGCCGTCGCTGCTCTTTGCCGGCGCCGCGGTGAACTTCGCTGTCTTCCTCGGCGATCGCCGCAACTACGGCGTGCTCATGCCGGCGGCGATTTTGCTCATTTACGGCGCGCTGTTTCAATATTGCGCGCTGACCGGCTGGTGGCGGATGTCGGAATTGTGGCCGACCTTCATTCTCGGCCCCGGCCTCGGCTTGTTGATGATGTATCTGTTCGGCAAGCGCGAAAGCGGGTTGTTGATTCCGGCGTTTATTCTCATCGGCCTCTCCACCGTCTTTTTTGTGGCGTTTGGGCCGCTGCGATATTATGGCCGTTACTGGCCGGTCGTTTTGATCGTCGCCGGTGTTCTTCTTCTACTGAAGCGGCAAAAATAATCTGACGGGGTATTGGAACAATGGAGTGTTGGATTGATGAATTAATGGATTAGTGGGAAGCTGCATGGGTAACCCAATACTCCATTACTCCAACGATCCATCAATCCGATAACCCAGTGCTCCACAACTCCATCATTCCCTTACTCCAACCGCATTGGGTTGATGTTCTCCTTTCGCATCCGCACGCAGCTCATCATTTTCGTCATTGCGCAAGTCGTGTTGCTGCTGGCGCTGGCCGGTTTTTATCTCCAATGGCAAATGCAGCGTTTGCTGGAGAAAGAGCTTGGCGAGCGCTTGGTGGCTTTGGCCAAAGTGACGGCGCAAATCGCGGCAAAGACCGCGGCAGCCTGGCCGGTGACGAGCCTGCAGCCCGGCGATGAAGAATCGCGACGCATGAACGATCTGCGGCAAGAACTCCTGCCCGTTGTCGACATGGCGGAGTTGTCGCGCGTGGTGATTTTCAATCAACAATATGAAATATATTTCGACAGCCGCAACGAGCTTGCCATCGGCCAGGAATATGTTCGCTTGCGCTTCGATGCTTCGGAAATAACCAAGGCCGCACAGGGCGAGCCCAGCAGCGCCAAATTATTTACCGAGGCCGACGGCCAACCTTTCAAGGCGGCTTATGCACCGCTGCGGGAAGGCAATCAAATTCGCGCCGCCGTCGGCGTCGAAGGCAGCGCTGAGAGCTTGCAAGCCGTGGCGGAAACGCGCCAGGTGTTGTGGACGATTGGGGTGATTGGATTGATCGTCGCAGCGATTAGCGGCGTTTTTTTTGCCCGCCAAATCACCCAGCCATTGGAACGCTTGCGGCGAGCCGCTGCCGCCATCGGCGCGGGCCACTCGCCCTCTTCTCTCAAAGTCGCCGGCAGTGAAGAAGTAACCTTTCTCGCGCACACCATGGACGAGATGCGCCAGGCCATTGCGCGCCGCGAGCAAAATTTGCGGATGATGCTCGCCGGCGTTGCCCACGAAATCCGCAACCCGCTTGGCGGCATCGAGCTTTTCGCCGGCTTGCTGGAGAAAGATGTGCCGGAGGCGCTTCGTCCGCAAGTGCAAAAGATTTTGCAGGAAGTTCGCCATCTCAACTTCATCGTGCAGGATTTTCTCGAGTATGCCAAACCCGCCGCAAGCGAACGCCAACAAATTGAATTGCGCAAGCTTGTCAATGAAGTTCGCGATGCGCTCGGCGAAAGCGCGAAAAATATAATTTGGAAAATGGAGATTTCGGAAGGCATCACCGTAGAAGCCGATTACAGTCAAGCTCGCCGTATTTTACTCAATTTGCTGCGCAATGCAATTGAAGCCATGAATGGCAAAGGCGAGATTCGTATTGCGACGCAGGAACTAAAAGAACAGATTACGATTTCAATTTATGATACCGGCCCCGGCGTGCCGGCGGAACTGGCCGAAAAAATTTTCGAGCCATTCTTTACAACGAAGTCACAAGGCAGCGGCCTCGGATTGGCGCTCGTGCAGCGCCTTGCCGAGCAAAACGGCGGACGCGTCGAGCTGGTGCCGAATGACAAGGGCGCGCATTTCCGGTTGATCTTGCCCGTAACACAGACGACCTCGTCTGTTTAGATTTGTGCAATTTAAAATTTTAAATTGCAAATTTTCAATTTAAAATTGTTTATGACCGACAAACTTCATCTCTTCATTATCGAAGACAACGCCACCATGCGCGAAGGCTTGGAGCTGGTGGTGCGCCGGCTTGGTCACGGCATCGAAACCTTTGAAAGTGCTGAGCCGGCACTCAACGCATTAAAATCGAAACCCGCCGACATCATCATCTCCGACTATCGCTTGCCCGGCAT
>JBOHQZ010000305.1:0-7510 GCA_050732275.1 bacterium | reverse complement strand
CGACGAAGGCGCTGGCGGTTCAACACCACACCATGCTTCCTCTTACCGTGACGGATACAAGCAGCGCCTCGTTTCGTTACCCGTTCACGACCCAAACCGGCTTTGCCGTGCCCTTTGGCGATTACACGCTCGAAGTCGTCGCTGTTGATTCGCTCAATTCCGCGCGCCGCGACAGCATTAGCTTGCCTATCAGCTTGCAAGCGTTTGCCGAAGCTTTGTCCGTCAGCGATTTGGAGCTGTGCAGCCGCGTGCAGGCTTCCGATAAAAAGGACGACCCGTTTTACAAAAACTCTTTGGAAGTCGTTCCGAACCCCAGCCTGGTTTTTGGTGTCGCTACTCATCCCATGCTGTTCAATTATGCAGAGCTGTACCATCTCGACCCGTCGGCAACTTATACGGCAAGATACCAAGTTGTCGCCTCGGACGGCAATGTCGTCAAAGAGTCGTCGCGGCCGCGCAAGTATGGCATGAAGCACGGCGTTGAAGCCGGCTCGATGAATGTTACGGCCATCGTGCCGGGAAAATATTCCTTCCGTCTGCTGTTGGTCGATCAAGGCGCGCGCGAGGTGGTGCGCGCTGAAAAAACATTTTTTGTTTATAATCCGCATTTGCAAGCGCAGGCTGCCGCGGCCTCCGGCGGCGCTATTCCTTTCGATGCCGTCCAGCTTGCCGGTTTGTCCGGCGCCGAACTGACGGCGGAATTTCAGCAATCCCGCTACCTGGCCACCTCCGATGAAGCCAAAATGTTTGGGCAGCTCGAATCGGATATCGGCAAACGCGAGTTTCTGACAAAATTTTGGGCTGAAATCGAAACCGGACGTTTTGACCGCCTGCCGATGAAACGCACCGAATATTTACGCCGCGTTGCTCACGCCAACCAAAACTACAAGTCGCAAAACAAGGAAGGGTGGCGCACGGATCGCGGCCGGGTCTATATTCTTTATGGCGAGCCTGACCAGATAACGCGCGAGCCCGGTGCGGCCGGATCGAAACCCTATCAAACCTGGTCTTATTTCAATATCGAGAAAGGCGTGGAATTTGTATTTGTCGATCGCCTCGGCAACAGCGATTATCAGCTCGTTCACTCCACCAAACGCGGCGAGCTGCAAGACGAAGATTGGGAGAGATTTTTGCAGTAGGCTCTTAAGTGAAATTTTTGCTTTTCGGCAAGAACTCAACCGCTAATGAGCGCGAATAGGCGCGAATTTTTTATTCGCGTTCATTGGCGTCCATTCGCGGTTTTAAAAAGTTACTGTTGTGGTTCTCCCGCACTGCGGGATCGGCGCTCGGAGGTTTCTATGTCACACCCCATCTTAAAGCAATGGCTTTTGCCGGCGTGCGCTTTCATCGCATGCCTTTTTGCCACGGCGGCGTTGGCGCAGCAGGAAACCCGGATCAGCGGCGTCGTCCGCGATCTCAACACCCATCGCGAGATCAGCAACGTCAATGTCTTTGTCAAGGGAACGCCGAAAGGCACCGTGAGCGACTTCGCCGGTCGCTACGAGCTGCGCGTTGACGCCACGGGCCAAAAGACGATCGCCGTGTTTCAGCACATTGCCTACGAGCCGCGCGAAATCTCGCTCGATTCGGTGGCGGCGATGCGGCATATTTTTTTGCAGCCCCGCGTCATCACCTTGCGCGGCGTCACTGTCGAGGATGAGAACGCCCGCCGTCTCGAAATCGCCAAAGATTTGCCGCAGACCGTGTCGCTGGTGGAAGCCAAAAATTTCGAGATTCGCGGCTACGTCGATGCCGGCGATTTGCTGCGGACCGATCATAGCGTGCAGGTCGAAGAAGAATTGAGCGGCAGAAAAACCATCACGATCCGCGGCGGCAATGCGGATGAAGTCGTTGTGCTATACAACGGCGTTAAAATGAACAACACCTTTGATAACGTCTTTGATTTGGCGCTGATCGATTTGGAGGACGTCGACCGCTTCGAGGTGATCAAAGGCAGCAACACGACGCTCTACGGCCCGGAAGCGTTTTCCGGCGTCATTAACATCGTCCCGAAAGTCCAGCACGATTACAATATCCGTTTTCAGCAGCGGCTCGGCACTTATCGCTCCGGCAATTGGGGGCTGCACCTCAATCCCAGCTCGCTTTTTCAGAGCAATCCGCGGTTGAACGCCTCATACAGCCTCAAGCGCGGCGGCGCCAAGCGTGATTTTGTCGATGCCGACGACCCCGCTAGCGGGCTGGTCAATACCTCGTTGCACCATACCGCCAATCTCGTTTATAATTTTCCCGTGTCCGAAGAAGGCCGGCCGGCTAACACCCTCGGAGCCATGTACATTAACTCTTCGCTCGAATACGACAGCCGCCGCGAAGACGAAGACGGGAGCCTGGACAATTTGAACCAAATGCTCTCGCTTCATTATAACGGCAACATTGCGGCCCTCAAAAATCTCGATCTGGCGTTTTCGCTGCGCCGATTGGACGAGGCGCAAACGCTCGATGTGACGCGCATCGAAGATATTCCCTCCGCCAGCTTGATCGGGTTTCTCCATCGCGACATTGACGACCGCTCTTTCCACACGGCCATCGAGAAGAGCGTGAAGAGCAAAAAAATGGATTTGTTGTTTGCTTATCAATTCCAGCGCGCGAGGCTGGATTTTACCGACGTCCGCCGTGGCTTCGACGAGCAGGCGCGCGGCCCGGAGAGTGGCGAGCTGCAGCGCAATCACCACGGCTTGGTCGCCATTGCCAAATGGCGCACGGTGACACCCTCGGAGTTTCTCCAAACCGTCGATCTCGATTTCAGCGTGCGCCACGATATCGTACACGACGAGCAGGATTTGCTGCTGCGCGGCGCGTCCGCGGCGAAATTCGTCAAGGAAAATGATTGGCAAAAGACGATGTTTAAATTTTCGATGAATTTTGCCGGCGTGCGCAACGATCTCTCGTTCAATACATTTTTAAAATTCGGCACCAACACGAAATTCCCCACGCTCTTTCAACAAATCAGCGTGCCGGATTCCTCAGCGCCCGACCGCAGCCGGCCCAATCTGGCCCCGGAAAGAAACCGCAGCGTCGAGATTGGCCTGACTTTGACCAGAGAGATCAAAGTGCACCCGGTCATCTATGGCTGGGGACTCTCCGGAAATTTTTTTCAGAACCATTACGACAACAAATTCCGCGTCTTCTCCACCTATGGCGTGCCGGTGGCTTTTTACGACAATGTGTCGGACGCGCGCATTTCCGGTTTCGAGGCCAAACCCAGCCTCTATTTGTACCGAAAGAAAGTCACGCTCGAGGTCGGACTGGCGCGTTATTTTATTTCCGAAAAAGCCGCCTTCCCGTTCAAATCCGATTTTAAGCGGACGTTCAATTTTATCGTCGATCATGCAGGTTATTCGTTTCAGCTTCACTGGTTCAATGAGGGCGAGCAGGAGGGGAACGTCCGCCGCCAGGGCGCCGATTTGACGCAAATAACCCGCAATGATTTTGACGCGATTTTGCTGCCGGGCTACTCCAATCTGGATTTGCACCTCAGCAAAACTTTCGAGATCGGCAAGCTCAAGCTCTTTTGCAACGCCAGCGGCCGCAACTTGTTGAATAGCGACGATGTGGTCTTGCAAGGCCTGGCGCTGCGGGATCGCCGTTATTACGTGACGCTGGGAGCGCAGTATTGAAGTTTGTAGTTGCCTCTTATGATTTTTGACTTTCAAGTTCGGTAATGTTCTTCGACCGGAACTCATCCCCCTGCCCCCTTCTCTTGGGAAGAGAAGGGGGAGAAGCGGGCTTGAAGCTCTGAAAGTCCCCCTTCCCTTTTGAAGAGAAGGGAATTTAGGGGATGAGTTATGATTTGCACATTACCGATTTTGACCGTCAAATTTCATTAGGAGGCTGAGTCTTCCGAGTTATACTCGTTAAGGGTTATCTTGTGATCGTCATTGCGAGCGTTTCTCAGCGAAGCAACCCTTTGAAAGTCAAGAGATTGCTTCGGCAAGAGGCGCCTCGCAATGACTGTAATTTTATCCCGTAACGACTATAACAATGTTACGATTGTAATTCAGATGCTCCGTGAATAGAATAGGGGAAATTATGACGACCATCCAAACACATTTAAGAAAGCTTTTTGCCGCCAGTTTATGCCTCATCATACTTGCCGGCTGTACCGAATCCTCATCCGTGAATCAAATCGACAATCCGCGGCGGGACAAAATCAGCGGCATTATCGGCTTAAGCCCCGGCGTCAGCCCGGAAAGCGTCTATGTCTGGGTTGGCGGAACGACGCTGAAAACCTACACCGACAAAACCGGCGCCTTCGAGGTGACTTTGCCGGCCTCCGGGCGAGTGCCGCCATTCAACGTGACTTCGTCGTTCAATCTCTATTTTTATCTCGCTAACTACAAACTGTCTTCCATACCAGTGTTTGTGGAAGACGGCCAGTTTCTTTACTCGCGCGGTGAAATCGGCCGTGAGGGTGCGATGATCAACACCAAATACCTGCAAGAGCTGCTCAAGATCAATACGCGCGTGGAGCCGGACACGGTATTGACGAGCTATCAAGGCGCGCTCCTGGTGAAGGTCTCGTTGGCCGCGTTTTTTGATTCCGTCGTTGTGGTTTTCCCGCTGGCGAGCGGCGGAAAATATAGCGGAATCTTGTTCAAAAATTTGGGCACCGGCAGCATCTCGGTCTATGCCCCGGACGGCGCCCCACCCCGGCGGGCGCTTGAAAAAATCGGCCGGGAACCTTTTGAGTATGAGATCGATTTTCCTTTCCAACCCAATGTGTTGGCGCCGGGGCGTTACGAGGCCATTCCCTATTTTCTCATCGAGCAGGAAAATATGGCAGCCGGGCTTTTGGCCAGTCTCGGCGGGAATGTCGAAGCGCTCGGACCGAGCTTTCTCAAAATTCCGATCAGGCGCAAAGGCGGACAATTCGTGATCATAACGAACGAATCTCAAAATCGGTGATGCGTAATTTCCCAAATCAAAGACGAACAGCGGCTTTGCCTCTTCTGCTCGCCACAATTTTTGCGGCGATATATTCCGGCTGCACGGAGAATCCTTTTTCCAACGACAAAGTCACCGGCGGCTCTCGCCAAGTGTCCGGCACTGTGCGGCTGGGAGATGGACAAAGCGCGGAGGGCGTTTATATTTGGTTGGACGGCTTCAATCTCGGCAGCCGCGCCGACGGCTCCGGGCGCTTTCAGCTCACCTTGCCGCCGCGCTCGAGCCAGGGCGGAGATATCAATGGCGTGTTCAATCTGTATTTTTATGCAGCCAACTACCGGCTTGCCAACTCCGAAGCCGTTGTGCGCAGCGGCGAATTTGCCTACGACCAAGGCGATATCAACAAAAATGGTGAGTTGGCGCGCGCTGTGGTTCTGGCCAAATTTCTGCGCATCGTCACCGCCGTTTCACCCGCCACGATCAATTCAAACGCTTTGGATAGTGTGGTCGTCACCGTGAGATTGGAGGCAGCTACTGGCGATACGGTGACAGTGGCTTTCCCGGGTTTGTTCAGCGATGGCCTGGCCAAAGCCTTGTTGAAAAAATCAGGCTCGAATGAAGTGGTTTTGCTGTATTCGAATAAATTTGGCTTTGCCGCGAGCGATTTACAAGTGGTCAACATTGGTGGTTTTAGCCGCATCGTCGTTTTTAATTTGCGCGGCGCATCCATTCCGCCGGGAGACTACGAAGTGATTCCGTATCTTTTGGTCAAGCACGAAGCGGTTCCGCGCCGGCTGATCGAAAAACTGGGGAGCCATGTCGAGACGTTTGGAAAGGACTATCTTCAAATACCGTTCCGGCGCGAAGGAGGAAGCTTGAAGGTTTTGTGAATGAATTTTCTCTCAAACAACTCGCGGAGAAAAATTTTCCGGCGAATTAAACAACGGCCAACGGATTGCAGTCTTTTAATCCGCTGGCCGTTTTTTATCCTGGATGTTGGATACTTATTTTGATAGAGGAGGAGGAATTATGAAATACTATTTGCGCGCGGTCGTTTTATTAACTGCCATGCCTGCCGCAGGGTTTGAGGCGCTCACGCCGTTGCGTACCGAAACACCGCCGGTGATCGACGGCAAATTGGATGACCCGGTGTGGCAAACGGCGCCAAGCGTGTCCGGGTTTAAAACATACACGCCGGATTATGACATCGACATGGCCGATCAAACCGTCGTCTATTTTGCTTATGACCGGGAGAATCTTTATTTCGCCTTTCGCTGCTTCGACAGCCAGCCGGATAAAATCAAAAGCTCGGTTACCCGCCGCGACAACATCCGCCCCGATGACTGGATTTGCGTCAATTTGGATCCCTTTAACGATCAACAAACGCTTTCCGCTTTTTACGTCAATCCCTCCGGCATTCAAGAGGACAGCCGTTTCGCCAGCAACCGCGAGGATTTTGGCTTCGATTTCGTCTGGTACAGCGCCGGTAAAATCGACGAAAAAGGCTATACGATTGAAATGCGGATTCCGTTCAAGAGCATTCGTTTTGCCAATAAAGAACTCGTGGAAATGGGCGTCATCTTTGAACGACGCGTCAGCCGGCGCAACGAGCAAGGCACCTACCCGCCGCTCAAGCCAGAGCGCGGCATGTTCTTTCTGACGCAAATGATGCCGGTGCATTTGCGCGATATCAAACATTACAAACTTTTCGAGCTGCTCCCGGAGATCACGCACAGCCGAAAGAACGACTACAATCCCATCGCTGAAAAGTTGGCTCCGACCGGTCAACAAAGCGACTTGGGGGTAACCACCAAATATGGTCTCACCTCGGATTTGATTCTCGACGGCACTTACAATCCTGATTTCAGCCAGGTTGAAGCCGACGCCGGACAGGTGGACGTCAATTTGCGCTTCGATCTTTTTTTTCCGGAGAAAAGGCCGTTTTTCCTCGAAGGCAGTGAAAACTTCAATTTTGGCGGCAGCTCTTCTGGCGATCCTCTCGCGGCGATCGTGCACACGCGCACGATCGTGGATCCCATCGCCGGCGTGAAGCTTTCCGGCAAAATCGGCAAAAAGAATTTTCTCGCCGCGATCGATGCGTTGGACGAATTGCCGAATATTGGCACGGCGCGCGATTCAACCGGCAAATATGCACACACCTCCGTTTTTCGTTACAAACGCGCTTTGAGCGGAGACGGCTATATCGGCGTCTTGTATACTGGGCGAGAATTGAAAAACAGCTTTAATCGCGTTTTCGGCCCGGATGGGCAAATTCGGATCAACGAGTCGAGTATTTTGGGCTACAATCTTTTCCTTTCGCGTGATAAAGCCGGCGCTGCCGCCGCCGCCCAAACCGGACACACGGCCGGCCTGGATTATGTGTACAACACGCGCAATCTTGACGTGAACGCCGGCGTGCAAGATTTGTCGGATGATTTTGATACGAAGACAGGATTTGTGACCCGCACCGGCATCTCGATGCTTCGCGCCGCCGTTACGCCGAAATTTTATCCGAAATCCGGCTTCATCCGCAGAATCGCTCCAAGTCTCTTTAGCGCGCAAGTCAAAGACAAACCCAGCGATCTTTATGAAACCGACAACGCTTTTT
>JBOHQZ010000304.1:0-7523 GCA_050732275.1 bacterium | reverse complement strand
AATCCGGTCGAAGCGTTGCGGTACGAGTAAAGGAAAGTAAGCAGTGGTCAGTGATCAGTGACCAGTTCATGTCATTAAGTTAACAGGCAAGGATTCCGTCCCGTAGGGACAGCGTGAAAATAGCCCAGAAATTCCATTTCTGGGAAATATGAAATAACAACGTTTCCAAATCCCGCAAGGGACGATTGAAAAGAACGGCTTCAAATAACTTGACCACCGTGTTCTCATTTGTCCCTTACGGGACTGGTGAGGAAATGATGGGTGATATTTCCCAACAATAAATTGTTGGGCTATTGTGGTTGGCCCTTCGGGACACAAAAACAACAAGCTCTTTGCTTAACTTAATGATATGAAGTGAGCAGTATTCAGTTTTACGTTTACTTTTTGTGAAAGGAGAAAGAATCATGAAACAAAGCATTATTCGCATCCTCGCCGTTGCTGTATCAGCTTTGATGACGATGTTCATCTTTACCGTGGTTTACGCGCAAGACGATCTTGTCGTGATCGACCGTATTTATCCTAAAGAACTGCAAGTCGAAGGTTTTGTGCTCGACCGCAATCAGGAGGTCAAAGTCGAAGCCGTTGGGGCTTATCTCAAGCAAAGACGGGACGAGATGATACTCGGCTCGGCGTGGATACTTAACGCGCAGTCGCGGGAAGTGGTGTGGGAGTTTGCCGCCGAGGAGCCTCGCGATGAGCGAAGACCCCAAGTCCAGTCACAAGCCGCCAGGCTCGATCTGGCGGCCGGCGCTTACGAAGTATATTATGCCTCTTTCCAATATTTTCACAACGAGGGTGATTGGAACTTTTCCTCGGGCGTTGAAAAATTTTTGTTCGGGAAATCCAGAAGTTTTTTCGATCGCGGCTTCAACGATGACGATTACTATGATTTATGCCGGGAATTTAAAGTCATCGTGAAAGGCCAGGGCCGCAGGATGAGTCAGGAGGAGATTTTGAAAAACCAGGAAGCCGGGCGCGCCGATGCGGTGATCGCGCTAGCCGCCGATGACGACGATTTCTACGGCAAGCAGGGCTTCGAGCTGGAAAGGCCGCTTAAATTGCAAATCGAAGCTTTAGGCGAAGCGCGAAAAGGCGATGAGAGTGAATATGATTATGGCTGGATCGTCAACGTCGACACGCGCGAGAAAGCTTGGAAATTTTTGTATCGCGATTCGGAGCACGCCGGCGGCGCCGATAAAAACCGCTGGGTGAGCGAGACGATTTCTCTGCCGGCCGGAAAATATGCTGCCATTTTCGTCACCGACGATTCGCACTCGCCGTACAAATGGAACTCGCCGCCGCCGTATGATCCCTCGGCCTGGGGCATGTTCATTCGCGTCGCCGAAGCCGACAAACGCCATGTGAAAAAATTCGAATACAATGTGTTCGAAGAGAAAAATGCCATTCTTTCCTTGACACCGATGCGCGACGATGATTTTCGCTCGCAGGGTTTCACGTTGAAGCGGCCGATGAAGCTGCGCATTTATGCCATCGGCGAAGGCTCGGGAAAGGACATGGCGGATTACGGCTGGATCGTCGAGGCGAAAACGCAGAAGAAAGTTTGGGAGATGCGCTACTATGACACCGAGCACGCCGGCGGCGCCAACAAAAATCGCATGCAGGATGAAATCGTGTCGCTCGAAGCCGGCAGCTACACGGCCTATTTCGTCACCGATGACTCGCACGCCCACCGCGAATGGAATTCTTCGCCGCCGTATGATCCCGAGCACTGGGGCTTGACGATTCTCGCTGCGGAGCCGAATTTCTCGCGCAGCGACGTTGCCGATTATGAGTCGAGTGCCGATCCCTCGATACTCGCAAGCCTCGTCGGCGTGCGCGACCACGCCGACAAGCGCGTTTCCTTCAGTTTGAAAAAAGATACCGAAGTGCGCATCTATGCCCTCGGAGAAGGAAGCGACGGCGACATGTATGATTACGGTTGGATTGAAAACGCTGAGACCGGCCGTGTGGTTTGGGAGATGGGTTACCGCATGACCGAACACGCCGGTGGCGCGAGCAAGAACCGTATATTCAACGGCACGATTCTTTTGAAGGCCGGTGAATACGTCGTGTATTACGAATCCGATGATTCGCATTCGTTCAATGACTGGAACGACTCGCCACCGCACGATCCGATGAATTGGGGCATTACGGTGTCGGTGGCAGAGTAGGGCAGAGGGCGGAGGGCATAGAGCAGAGGGTGAAACATGTAGATTGCTCAATGTCGTGTAGCATTCAGTAACTGATCAATGAATACTGTTTACTGATCACTGGAGTCAACCATGCTTAAGAATTACCTCAAAATCGCCGTCAGAAATTTGTTGCGACAGAAAATTTATTTTTTCATCAACGCTTCCGGCTTGGCGCTCGGCATGGCGTGCAGCTTTTTGATCTTTTTGTATGTGCAGGATGAGCTGAGTTATGACAAATTCCATCAAGACCCCAACCGGATTTTTCGGCTGGTCGAGCTGATCGCGCAAAACGGCAAAGTCATGGAGGAATCGGCCAGCGCGCCTTTTCCCGTCGCGCCGGCGCTGAAGAACGACTATCCGGAAATCGCCGTTGCCCGCCTTTTTCGCCTGCACCAACAAAAGCCCTTGATCGGCTACGGCGACAAAAAATTTTATGAAGAGAGATTTTTCTTCGCCGATTCGACGGTCTTTGAGATTTTGACTTTTCCTTTGTTGAAAGGCAATCCCCGAGAAGTGCTGCGGGAGCCTTTTTCAGTCGTGCTCACCGAAAACACGGCCAGAAAATATTTTGGCGATGAAGAGCCGTTGGGGAAGAGCCTGGTTCTCGAAAACAAATTTCAATTCGAGGTCACCGGCGTTCTGCAAAATATTCCGGCCAATTCGCACCTTCAATTCGATTTTGTGGCCTCTTTTGCCGGCGAGGAGTATGTGCTGCCGGGATACGGCTACGGCGAAAACTGGCTGAAAAATTGGTACTGGAATCCCTGCTTTACTTACTTGCGGCTGCCCGCGCGCTTAACTGAGGAGGAGTTCGAGCAGCGTCTGCCGGCCTTTACAGACAAGCATTATCCGGATTCTTTCAAGGGCATGATCTCTCACTATCTCCAGCCGGTGGTTGACGTCCATCTCCAGTCGCATATCGACAATGAATTGCAGCCGAACAGCAACGGCCTTTACGTTTACGTTTTCTCCGCCGTGGCGATTTTCATCCTGCTCATCGCCTGCATCAATTACATGAATCTGGCCACGGCGCGCTCGGCCAATCGCGCCCGAGAAATCGGCATCAGAAAAGTCGCCGGCTCGCATCGCCGCCAGCTCGTCGCGCAATTTCTCGGCGAATCCATGCTCATCAGCGTTTTCGCGCTGTTAATCGCGGTCGGCTTGATCGAGTTGTTGCTGCCGGCATTCAATATATTGTCCGGCAAAGCCATCGCGCTAGCCTCACATGCCGATGGGCTGACGGTTATGAGTTGGCTGGGAGTGGCGTTGCTCGTCGGCGTCGTCGCGGGAAGCTATCCGGCGTTTTATCTTTCACGCTTTCGCCCGACTCAAGTGCTCAAAGGCCAGTTTAAATCCTCCACCGCGGGAATTTTTCTCAGAAGAACGCTGGTGGTTTTGCAATTCGCGATTTCCACGATTTTGATCGTCGGCACCGCAGTGGTCAATGACCAGTTGAATTTTATAAGGAAAAAAGATTTGGGATTCAACAAAGATCAAGTGGCCGTCCTGCCGATGCGCGGCACGGATTTGCGGCAACAATACGAAGCCTTCAAGAACGAGCTTTTGCGCGGCCCGAACGTCGTCACCGTCACCGCGACTTCGGATTTGTTCGGCAAAAGCGGCGGCACGCTGGTCAAGCCGTTCCGAGCGGAGGGACTTCCTGAAAATGAGTTTTTGAACTGGCCGGGGTTTGCGGTCGATTATAATTTTCTTCAAGCCATGGATATGAAAATCGCCGCCGGCAGAAATTTTTCCAAAGAATTTTCGACCGATGCCGCCGAGGCTTACATTCTCAACGAAGCGGCAGCCAAACTGCTCGAGTGGAAGGAGCCGCTCGGAAAGCAGTTTTCGGGGCGACGGCAAAAGGGTATTGTGATCGGCGTCGTCAAGGACTTCAATCTTTTTTCATTGCACCGCGCCATCGAGCCGGCGGTGCTGTTTGTCCGGCCCGATGTGTATGATTACGTGCTGGTGCGGATCACACCGGACAACGTGCAAGCCGCGCTTGATTTCCTAAAAGCAAACTGGCAGGAATTCTCGCCGCAACGGCCTTTTGAATATTCCTTTCTCGATGAGAATTTTGAGATTTTATATAATTCCGAAAAAAGCCTGGGCCGGCTCTTTTCTTATTTTACCGGTCTGGCTATTTTCATCGTATGCCTGGGCTTGTTGGGACTGGCATCGTTCAGCGCCGAGCAACGCACCAAGGAGATTGGCATTCGCAAAGTTCTCGGCGCTTCGGTTGCGAGTGTTCTCGCGCTGCTCTCGAAAGATTTTCTCAAGCTTGTGTTGATTGCCAATCTCATCGCTTGGCCGCTGGCGTGGTATGCCATGAATCGCTGGCTGCAAAACTTCGCTTATCGTGTGAATATGAGCTGGTGGGTTTTTGCGCTCGCCGGCGGATTGGCACTCGCCATTGCGCTGGTGACGGTGAGCACGCAGGCAATCCGCGCGGCACTGGCGAATCCGGTGAATTCTCTGCGATATGAATAAGCCACATTCGATATGAGTGTGTATCATTATTGTAATTCGGAGTGCAATGCTTCAACATTGCACTCCGCGTGACACGCACTCTAAGCTCACTTAATTATCCATGCCGGTTGCGCCAGCAATTGCGCCGCCAGATTGCGCAGCGCCACCTGCCATTTCAGAGGTTTGTCCGCCAAGTCTTCTCTGCGTTCATCTTGAAGCAATTTTTGCAGAGCGTCGTTGTTCATGGCTTGTTGAACGTCAAAGATCTGCGCCCAGAACGGCGTGTCTTTCGCAACAATCCCTTCCGCACCGGCGCGCACGATGTTGCCCTCGCGATCCAACAACATTCCTGTGACTTGTAAAATCTCCACCGGTTTATCTTCCGCGCTCAAAAACTTGATGCCCTCTTCGTATCCCGTTCCCAAAACAACCTTTTTTCCGAACACGCCTTTATCCGCTTTGGGATATTCGCTGAAGCCGAGCTTGATCCACAATAAATACTCAACCTGATTCGCTTGGACCGACGCACCGAGCGCGGTACGCCATGCTTTCGAGGGCTTCCGGATATGAATGATCATTGGCGGATATTTGTCATGCTCGGTGCGCTGCATCGCCGCCTCTGGCGGAGCGCCTTCGCCCTCGGCACTGCCGACGTAAACATAAGGCGCGCCCTTTTCTGAAAGCGAGTCGCCGGCAATACGTTTGCACCAGCCGAGACTATCCAAATATGCATTCATCGCCTGGGCTAATGGTTGTAGCGCTTTTTCGCGTCCAGCATAGGAAAATTCGGACTTGGTTAGCTCGTCAAAACCGATGGCGACGTAACCGGTGGCGGCTTTCCCGACGGCTGCCTTTTTGTTGTAAGTTTTGTAGAACGGCGCGCCTTTCAAACGGTCGGTCTGGCCCGAAGAGAGCGCGGTCGATTTTGACCAGCCGGCAAAGATGGCGATAAACAAAACGAGATTGATCATCCCAAGAAATTTTGACAAGGAAAAATTTTTCATGTACCTCACCTTTTTAAAAATGTGCAATAAATAAATACGGCGATGCATCAACGCAGGTTTCTGGAACAGATGGACTATTTTTGTCGAACCCGACAGATTGTGTTGGCAAGTTTTGAACCTTGACTCACGCTAGGACAAAATATTTTTGAACAAAAGGTTTTTGAAATTGTCAAATTATTGTTTGATCTTTGCCGTTTTGCCAGTATTTTATTCTGTATTCGATATCTGCTCAAAGCCATGAAACCGTTGTTGGAAATGCTTGCCAAAGGCAAGCGCAGTCAGATGGAGGATTTGGATGAAGTGCTCCAATTTGCGTTCAAGCACGAGGCCATCATTGCGGATTTGGTGGAATTTTCCGCGCATCAGCAAGCCAATGTTGCAGCGCGCGCCATTTGGGTCCTCCGCAAAATAGCCGAGACCAGCGCTGCGTCGCTGGCGACTCACAAGCGTCACCTCCTCAATAGGCTGACCCAATCGCCGCATTGGGAAGTCAAAGCCGAATTATGCCACATCATTCCCGCATTGTCTTTGACTCCGGCAGAAACTAAGCAGGCAATAAATTTTTTCGAGTCCTGCCAAAACGAAGCCAGCAAAATCGTGCGCGCGTGGGCATTGAATGGTTTGTATGAGATGTCAAAATTGAGTCCAAGCCTCATCCCGCGAGTATCCGGCCTGTTAAATGAGGCCTTGAAAAGCGATATTCCCTCGATCCGAGAGCGAGCAAGAAACATCCTGAAAGAATTGGAGTGACTTTTTATGAATGAGCAATCCCGCAGAGAATTTCTCAAAACCGGCTTCAACGCCGTGGTGGCGTATGCGTTATTCGACACGCTGTTCTCGCGTGACGCTTTTGCGCGTGAAATCAAGCCACTCACGCTCAAATGGGCGCGAGAGCTGGATGCCGTGTGCCTGGATTTGCGTCAGCACAGCATCACGCTGATGCAGTGGCAGGAGCAGGTCGAAAAGCTGCTCGAGCGTGTCGAGCTGAAAGAGTTGTTGCAGCTTATCGATTTTGACAAACTCACAAAGAATTTTGAGTTTCCCGATCTGGGCGTCAACACCAAGATCGTGCGTTTGCCCAAACTCGAAGGCTTGCCGGAGCAGCCGGCTTTCTTTTCAAAAATTTTCGGCTTGAAACGGGGCCGCGCCATCATTCCGCACGGCCACAAAAATATGGTCTCCGCCCATCTCGTGCTCAAAGGCGAGTTTGAATTGCGCCATTACGACAAAGTAAAAGATGAGACCAATCATATTATCATGACGCCGACAATCGACACCCTTGCCAAAGCCGGCGACGCCTCATCGATTTCGGATGACAAGAACAACATCCACTGGTTCATCACCCGTAGCGATCACGCGTTCACGTTCGACATGATCATGACCAACATCGACCCGAATTTTGGCAAAGCATACGATATCGAAAACATCGATCCGGCAGAGGCAGAGAAGATTTCCGGCAACCTGCTGCGCGTCAAAAAGTTGAACGTTGATGAGGCGCTGCGCAAATACGGAAAAGAAATGCATCATTAGAAACTAAAAAGCTAAATTTGTGCAAAGAAATTTGGCTCACGGAAATGGAACAGCTCACGGAAAGAAATTCCGTGAGATTTCCATTCCGTGAGCGATTTTTTGGTTTCGACTCATGCGTGTTAGGAGAGATCATTATGGCAGAGCGGAAAGTACAAACGTTTTTTTACGGCTCGTACATGAATTTGGCCGTGCTCAAAGAAATGGGGATCATTCCGGAGCGGTGGGAAGTGGCGAAGCTGAGCGGCTACGACATTCGCATCGAGCCGCGTGCCAATCTCGTGCCTTCGGAGCAGCACTGCGTGTTTGGCGTCATTGCCACGGCGAC